>JBEIKF010000261.1:0-3483 GCA_040379905.1 Crocinitomicaceae bacterium | reverse complement strand
GTAATGAAAGAAGAAAAAATTCCAAATCCGCACCATTAAATGTTCGATGAACAAATTTCAATTCTCTTTCTGAGAAATTCAGAACATAATCATGAGGTTGAAAATTCATTAATTGAAGTAGTTTTTCACCACTTTTTATAATACTTTTTCTATTTCCCCAAGCAATTGTGGAAATCAGAAATGCACTTATCTCAATATCTTCTTTTTTATGAAATTGGTGTGGTATTTGAATGGGGTCTTCCTCAATAAATTTGGGATTTTCATACAAATCAGCTTTGAAATTGAGAAAGTCTTTGAGTTCCGTCTCAGACATGTTATTCATTTACAAATCTCCCATCACGCATAACCAAACTTCGGTCAGCCATTTGTGCTAACTCTTCATTGTGCGTAACGATTACAAACGTTTGTTTGAATTCATCTCGAAGCTGAAAAAACAATTCATGCAGTTCCCTAGCGTTTTTAGTATCTAGATTACCTGAGGGTTCATCTGCAAAAATCATTTTTGGATTATTGATTAAAGCTCTGCAAACTGCGACTCGCTGTTGTTCTCCACCTGATAACTCAGATGGCTTGTGTTGGCTTCTATCTTCAATTCCCAATTTTGCTAGCAAAGGTCGAGCAATTTCTTCTGCCTCTTTTTTAGTCATTCCTCCAATTAATGCTGGAAGCATAGTATTTTCAAGCGCATTAAATTCTGGAAGTAATTGATGAAATTGAAAAATAAAACCTAAAGATTGGTTCCGAAAACGCGATAATTCGTTTGAATTTAATTTAAATGGATTGACACCAGCTATTTCTAATGTTCCAGAGTCAGGTTGGTCAAGAGTTCCAAGAATTTGAAGTAGGGTTGTTTTTCCTGCACCGGAAGAACCAACGATTGAAACAATTTCGCCTGAATTAACTCGAAGGTCAACTCCCTTAAGAATTTCAAGCTGCCCGTATTTCTTCTCAATTCCGTTGGCGAAAAGCATTATTTTTTCAGATTTAAGTTATGACCGAATTTGTCCTTTTTTGTTTGAAGATAATTTTCGTTGAAAACGTTGCTTTTTATTTCTAAAGGAACATTCTCAACAATTTCTAAACCATAACCGATTAAACCAGTTCGCTTTTTAGGATTATTTGTCATCAGTTTCATTTTGGATACACCCAAATCACGAAGCATTTGAGCACCAACACCATAATCTCGCTCATCTGGTTTGAAACCGAGCTGAACATTTGCATCGAAGGTATCGTAACCTTTTTCTTGTAACTTATATGCCTTTAGTTTATTAACTAGTCCAATTCCGCGACCTTCTTGATTCATATATACAATAACTCCTTTACCTTCCTTTTCGATTAGTGCCATCGCATTATGTAATTGAGGTCCGCAATCACAGCGGCAAGAGCCAAAAATATCTCCAGTTAAACAAGAAGAATGCACACGAACTAAAATTGGTTCATCCTTTTCCCATGTCCCTTTTATCAAGGCTAAATGATCTTGATCAGTATTTTTGTCTTTGAACGCATATAGCTGGAAATCACCAATTTCAGTTGGTAAATGAACGTTAACAACACGTTCAACATGGGTTTCATGCTTTATGCGATATTTGATTAAATCTTCAATTGATATAATTTTCAGTTCGAAACGTTTGGCTATTTCCATAAGTTCTGGAAGACGTGCCATTGTCCCGTCTTCATTGAGAATTTCCACAATAACACCAGCTTCTTCGAAACCTGCCATCCGTGATAAATCAACCGCTGCTTCGGTATGTCCGGCTCTTCTCAAAACTCCACCTTTTCGTGCACGAAGAGGAAAAATATGACCTGGTTTTCCAAGTTCTTCAGGTCTTGTAGTTGGATTTATTAAAGCTAAAATTGTTTTGGATCGATCACTAGCTGAAATTCCAGTTGTGCAACCATGACCAATTAAGTCAATACTTACAGTGAATGGTGTCTCGTAAGCAGCTGAATTGTTACGAACCATCATTTCCAATCCCAACTCATCGCAACGATCTTCACTTAAAGGAGCACAAATCAAACCCCGACCATGTGTTGCCATAAAATTGATTACTTCAGGCGAGGCATTTTTTGCCGCAGTTAAGAAATCACCTTCATTTTCTCGATCTTCGTCATCGACGACAATAATTACTCGACCATTTTGTATTTCAGAAATGGCTTCCTCGATTGTATTCAATTCAAATTTCATTGGTGCAAAGATAGGTTTAAATAGAATTGAGTTTTTAGAAAAATCAGGGATTATTATTCAAAACAACTTCCTCTTATTTCGCTCAATTAATAGGGGATATTTTTAAGAGTTTCTAGGTAAAATTTCCAGAATTTTTGAACCGACGAAATCTGAACTTTTTCATCTGGTGAATGAGCTGCACGAATGTTTGGTCCAAAGGAAATCATGTCAACTCCTGGTAAGTGTTTACCTAGAATACCACATTCCAATCCCGCGTGACACGCTTTAACCTTCGGGTTTTCTTCAAACATTTCTTTGTATAGGTTTTCCATTAGATGTAATATCGCTGAATCGGGATTGGGTTTCCATCCCGGATACTCGCCACCTTGTACAACTTGACAACCGATATTTTCAAAAGCGCAACAAATCGCCATGGCTACTTCTGATTTTGTGGATTCAACGCTGCTTCGTTGCAAAGATTGAGTCGTAAATAATCCATCTTTTATTATTACTCGAGCTAAACTTGATGATGCTTCAACCAATCCATCAATGTCTGGGCTCATTCGAAAAACCCCATTTTGAATCGAACAAAGTAGATTGATACTTTTCTTGAAATCTGAATCCGACATCGCTTTGGCTAACGTATTGATTTCTTTTGCTTGAATATTTATTGCAGGTTCAATGCTTTTGTACTCTTCGTTTAACGTGGCAACTTGTTCCATAAATAATGTATCAAACTTATCAGCATCTGAAGATGAAATTGCAATTGTTGCAGTTGCTTCACGTGGAATAGCATTTCTCAAACTTCCACCATCGAAAGAAACCAGTTGAATCGAAATTTGTCTATTGATTTCCCACAAAATGCGAGCCATCCATTTATTTGCGTTTCCTCTGCCTTTATCGATATCCATTCCTGAATGTCCACCAAGTAAACCACGAATGGAAATTTCAACTATTTTATTGTTTGGAATTAATTCAACTTCAGAATAATTATAAGTAGTATTCGTGTCAATTCCTCCAGCACAACCTATAGAAAGTTCGTCGTCATCTTCTGTGTCGATGTTCAATAAAATTTCACCATTAAACAAAGTTCCATCCATTTGCATCGCTCCAGTCATTCCCGTTTCTTCATCAATGGTGAAAAACGCTTCAATAGGCGGATGCGAAATTTCATTTGAAGAAAGCACAGCCATGATAGCAGCTACTCCAATTCCGTTATCTGCACCGAGCGTAGTTCCATTTGCTTTAACCCAATCGCCATCAATCAGCATTTCAATCCCTTGATGATCAAAATCAAATATTGTATTCGAATTTTTTTG
>JBEIKF010000260.1:0-3540 GCA_040379905.1 Crocinitomicaceae bacterium | reverse complement strand
GCTCGACCTTTTTGTTTTCATAGGGTACTGATAAAGTTAGTGGAAATAAACTTAACCAGTGGTCCGAAAATTGGGGAGTACTACAGGTATCACCCAAATCGGAGCCGGTTAGTGATGTTGCCATGACTGCATCGAAGTGATCGTTTCCGGAAACACCACTCAGCACGGCTACATTTATGCCTTGGAGATTCATCGTATAGTCCATTTTGTCTGAGTAGGGTTTTTCGTAATTGAATTTTGATACCACAGCATCGATTACGCAGTATCGTTGACTGTCCTCCAGCGGAACAATGACATACACATGTTGCCAAGTGTCAGCACTGTACCGGGTGATGCGGAAGCTGTGGGGAATTTGAAGGTTGGTCAGGATGCTTGAAGCGAAAATGCTCATGCAGTCGCAGTCAACCCCTTCGTTCCGTTCAGCCCAGGATCTAGCAGGTCTGCGGAGCTGTTCCAATCCTCGCTTATCCAATCGATACTGAATGAACTTGTAGATGAAATCCCAAATTGCGTTGCAGGTATCGATGGTCGATGACCGTTGGAGTAATGGAGCAATTCGCTTGGTGTCGTCAAGGTATTTCCAAACGACTTTCTCCATTAACTCTACGGTATCGGTGACTTCACCATCCTGTATGATGACACGATCTCTCTCATCCGGAGGTGGGAAATATGGATTGAAGCGGCTGCCATCACGGATCGTGCGCTTGCCACTAACAATGGTTTCGGGATGGTATGTGTCAACGAGCCTTTTCATCAGATGAGCTTTTCGGGTTCAGATTGATAAAACAGGCCATTCACATAGGTGGTGAAGTACATTTCCATAGGAATTCCCAACTGGGAAATCAGGTTCTTGCTGTTGCCCTGTTTGAAAGAGGCAATCACCAGAGGTATTTTCTTAATGAGGTTGGTAACCAGGGAGCCCAGGATCGACCAATTCAACACTATTTCAATGGTGTCAATGTTGGTGATGGTCAATGGGCGTATTTCAATGACCTTATTTTCGGCCATGGATTGAGTAAGGAACCTTCCATTTGAAGTGAGTACAACGACCGGTTTAGTCACTTTTACACTGTCCCGGGAAGCATTATTCACTGCCACTTCGGTTCTGAGCGACATTCCTGCCAAGGAAACATTATGGACACGAGGATTGACGAGAGTAAGCGATGCCAGGTCAGAGACACTCTGCATTTTCAGAAGTCTGACAAGCCCATAAAGAGCCACACCGGCCAAAGCAACTCCCACAACCTTATTCATCGTCCTGAGATTTGAATTGGGTGCACTTATCGCTAATCTTAGCGGATAGTTTGTCGAGAACCTTTTTTACGATGTAGCCGACCCCGGCAGAGGCAGCGGCATAGACCATCACATTTGCTAATGATCCAAAAGTGATCGCCATCATCACGGGCTTCACGGAAACAGCCTTCACAATACCGCCAATCATTCCTGAGACGGTCGTTACAGCTCCAGTATCGAGTGAGTTATTCATTAATCTTGCCTTTTGACCAGACAAGATTCCGTATTAAAATTTCGAGGGAGTTGACGGTTGTTGACCGTTGAGGGCATTTGTCGATCGATATAGTTATTATCCTCTTTTTTATTAATTTTGAAGGGCTTATAAGTCAGATGATATTGCGAATATAGACCTTGTTTAATCTAATAAGCGAATAATCATCGCGCATATAACTGAGTTAGGTGCAAGCGTAGCGGACGACCCAACAACCATCGACAGCCAGAAAACAAAACGAAAAAAGTAAACCATTTTGACAGAGAACCAACGACAAACAGAACTTACTGAAAAGAAACGGCAACCAAGCCGACACCTTAGCCAACCCAATGTTTTTTATTTTTTTTCCGCCCCGCATTTTTTAAAAACAATTTTAGCCAGTCGCACAAATGGCACATTTGGTTTTGCCCGACACACAAGCCGAACCTTCGCAAAACCAAAAGAGCCATTTTTTGCCAACGCCCATAAGACGACTTTGACAGAAATAAAACTGACCCTGCACAATATTTTACTTAACTTTGCGTTATCCAATTAATGAAAAAATTCGTAGTTGCAATATTGCTTCTTTTATATTTGATACCAACCTTTGGTATCAATGTAACTGTTCATTATTGTGGCGGTGAAATTTCGACTATTTCTTTCGGCACTGTTACTAAGGATAAATGTGCTTGTGGTAGCAAGAAGATAAAGAAAAATTGTTGTGAAGACAAAAATTTTTCTTTTGAAGTTGATGACAACCAAGCAAAAACGCAAGAAAGTGTTTTAACCTTTACAAATCCATTAAATTTTAACATAGCCCTACCTCAATCCTTTGAGTTTAGCTATACTTTTTTTCCAGTATTAGTTTCAACAGATTATTTCCACCATCCTCCAAACTATGTAAAGCAACCGCTTTACATTCTCAATCAGGTATTTCGTATTTGATTTTTGACAACTAAAAAGTTTGCCGACACTATAATAGTGGCTCGGCTATTTCTGTTTTCAAAGTTTTTCAAAATTAAATTCAAGTAAAATGACAACGTTCAATAAAATATCAATGATGCTTTGCATTGCATCTGCTTCGCTTACGAGTTGTGAAGCCCAAGTAAAAAATGCTAAAACTGAAACCGTAAAGATTTACGGAAACTGCGGAATGTGTGAAAGCACAATTGAAACAGCGGGAAATGTAAAGAAAATTGCCAAAGTGGATTGGGACAAAGACTCAAAAATGGCAATCATAACTTACGACAGCACCAAAACAAATCAAGACGAAATCTTGAAACGTATTGCATTGGCAGGTTATGACAGCGATAAATTTCTTGCCCCTGATGATGTTTACAGTAAACTTCACGGATGTTGCCAGTACGAAAGAGTTAACAAAACGGCAGTTGTTCAAAAGGAAGTTACAGAAGACCACTCTGCACACAATCATGGTGGTACAACGGAAGTAAAAACAGAAACAAATCAAGAAGTAAATCAACTCAAAGCGATTTTTGATAACTACTTTTTATTGAAAGATGCTTTGGTCAAATCTGATGGAATGGTAGCTTCTGCAAAAGCAAAAGATTTGCTTTCAAATATCAATGCAGTGAAGATGGATAAGCTTTCAACGGAAGAACACATGGAGTGGATGAAAGTAATGAAAGATTTGGCTTTTGATGCTGGACACATCGAAGAAACAAAAGATGCAGGACACCAAAGAGACCATTTTACTTCGCTTTCTAAAAATGTGTATGCTTTAATTAAAGTTTCTAAACAAGAAAGTCCTGTTTACTATCAAAACTGCCCCATGTACAATGATGGCAAAGGAGCAAATTGGTTGAGCAAAGAAAATACTATTAAAAACCCTTACTACGGTTCTCAAATGCTCACTTGCGGAAAAACAGTAGAAACAATTAAATAATTTTCAAAAATTAAAATTCAAAAAAATGAAAAATGTAATTTCAACAGTAGCCATAGTTGCTACAACAATTTTTGCTTTCACAATTTCATCATGTAAAAAACATGATATGGATGAAATGCACCCTGCCGAACATACAATGTTGAATATCAATTAT
>JBEIKF010000259.1:0-3575 GCA_040379905.1 Crocinitomicaceae bacterium | reverse complement strand
GCAAGTAATTGATCGATATGTGTTTTCTTTTCATCCAATAAAAAGTGAAAACTTACAGCTGAATTTTGCATTAAGTGAATTTTGGCATTCGCGAGAGCCAACAAACGAAAAATTTCACTTAGATTTTCCTCTACAATAAATGAAAAATCACGCGGAGTTAATGAGACAAGAATTTGATTCCTTTTAAAAATAAAAGAAGGAATTAGGTGGTCTTTTTTTGTTGAAGATTGAATCACAGTTCCTTCTTCTTCGGGGTGAATAAAGGATTTCACAAAAAGCGGAATTTCCTTATTTTGAAGTGGTTTTATTGTTTTTGGATGAATTACTGTCGCGCCATAATAGGCTAATTCGATTGCTTCTTTAAACGAAATCTCATCTAATTTGATGGTTTCTTCAAAATATTTGGGATCAGCATTGAGCATTCCTGGCACATCTTTCCAAATTGTTACAGATTCGGCATTTGCACAATAGGCCAAAATACCTGCTGAATAATCAGATCCTTCTCTACCTAATGTCGTTGTAAATCCCTCAGGTGTATGACCAATAAAACCTTGAGTCAACAAAATGTCATTCGATTCAAACTCGTTAAGCAATTTTGAAGATACCAATTCCTCCGTTTTTTTCCAATCCACATTTCCTTCTTGGAAATTGTTGTCGGTTCGGATTACCCGTCGAGCATCCATCCATTTTACTGTAAAGCCATTTTCTGTTAAGAATGCAGCTAAAACCTGAGATGAAAGAAGCTCTCCTATGGAAACTAGCTGATCATATTCAAAGCTGTAATTATCTGAAAATCCTTCATCAAACTTTTGCTCTAATTTTTCGAAAGTCGAATCAATCGTGTTATAAATTGAAAAATGTTTTTCAGTAAAAAGTTCTCCTAAAATATGGTAGTGAAATTCACGCAACTCATTTATAAGTTCGAAATACGACTTTTTATCGTTATTCTTAAGAGCCTCAACTATTTCTTCCAATTTATTGGTTGTCTTCCCCATTGCTGAAACAACAACGATCAACTTTTGCTTTTCGAACAAGGAAAGAATACGCGCCACATTCTTAACCGCCGAAGCATCCTTAACAGAGGCACCTCCAAATTTAAAAACCTTCATAACTTGAATTTGCTAGCAAAAATAAAAAATTAAGCGAGCTTTTCGGAAAGAATTTTTATCTCAATGATAGGGGATATTTTCTCATAAAGAATGTGATATGCCGCAGTCAAAATCGGCATTTCAACATTGAATTTCTTGTTTATTTCCATGAGACATTTCGTAGCGAAATACCCTTCAGCAATCATATTCATTTCCAATTGCGCTGATTTTACCGAATATCCTTTTCCAATCATAAACCCGAAAGTTCTGTTTCGTGAGAAATTAGAATATGCCGTCACCAATAAATCACCGAGATAAGCGCTTGATTTCGTATCGCGGTGAACGGGACTAACCACATCAATAAATCGTTCAATTTCCTGAATCGCATTGGAAATTAAAACTGCTTGAAAATTGTCGCCGTATCCTAATCCGTGGCAGATACCTGCAACCAAAGCATAAACATTTTTCAAAACAGCGGATATTTCGGTTCCGAATAGATCGTCGCTTGTAGTTGTTTTAATGTATCGACAAGCCAATTTTGAAGCCATTTTCGTTGCGATTTGCTCATCTGAACATCCAATGGTAAGATATGAAAGACGTTCGAGCGCGACTTCTTCTGCATGACAGGGGCCACAAATGATTCCAATCTTGTCATAAGGCGTTCCAAAAGTCTTATGGATATACTTTGCTGGAATGGAATTGTATTCAGGAATAATTCCTTTTACAGCTGAAAAAACGATTTTGTCTTTTAGAACAGATGTAGGGATTTTCTCAAAAATTGGAACTAAAAAAGCCGCTGGAGTAGCGATAATAACAACTTTTGCCGAAGTTAATATTTGTTCCAAATTGTTACTTAAATTTAGTTGATTGACATCGAACTGCACTGATTGCAAGTAACGCGGATTGTGTTGATAATTTTTCAAATGATTTACAGCGTCCTCGCTTCGCATCCACCAACCTATTTTTTGTTCGTGATTACACAAAATTTTTACAAGAGCTGTAGCCCAGCTACCACCGCCAATTACTGCTATATCGTGTGAAAACTCATTTGACATAAGGCAAAGTTAAAAGATTTGAGTTAAGAACGAATGAGTTTATTTCTTCAAATAGAACGAAGTCTTAATATCCTGCCGTCATTTTGTCAAAAAAACTATACCTTCGCTTCACTCAATCCTTTATCCCACAAAGGCGTATTCAAAATTGCGGGAACAACTTCGGTTGGTTCATTCACAATTATCCAAAGATCTTGATGAGTTACGGACATGAAATTCTCTGAAACAGCCTTATTCATTAAACTAATAAAGGGGTCGAAATAATTTCGAGTATTCAGAATAATGATTGGTTTTGTGAATTGACCCAATTTTTTAAGGGTTATGGCTTCGAAAAGTTCTTCAAAGGTTCCCGAACCACCTGGCAGAGCAATCAAGGCATCCGTTCCTTCTAAAAACTTTGCTTTTCGCTCGTGCATTGTTTGTGTATAAATGAAATCGGAAACTCCGCGATGGCCCCACTCTACTTCATTCATAAATTGCGGCATGATACCTTTTATTTTTCCTCCTGCATCAAGAACGGAATCAGCGAGTTGACCCATCAGTCCGGAGGAACCTCCACCAAACACAACTGAAAACCCATGGTTTACAAGTTCTTTTGCCAATAAATTTGTAGCTTCAAAATAATCATTGTGAATTTTCGCACTTGAAGCGCAGTAGACGCAAACTTGCATAATTAAGATTTTGAATTAAGTTGTCTAAACTAAAAAATTACAAACAGTTGAAACGATTAAACTTTTAAAATTAACGTAAGTCTTATCTATTATGAAGTTTTATTCTTCAAGTGATAAATCAACTCTTTAATCTTTGGATATAATGCTTGCACCTCCGTCATGCTCAATCCCCAACCATACCTAGCATTCTGACATTTTTCTAAAAATTCTTTCAATTGATTCAGTAAATCTTCATCTTGAATTTTCTTCCTCAAACGATTTAGTAATTCGCTTGAACTTACGGATGTGGAATTTTCATCTGTCGCGACACGAAGTCCTTTTAAAATAGCATTTTCCAAAGCGGAAATTAGTTTGTTCGAGTCATTATCCTGAAGCGCAATTTCGGCGTCATTCAACTGATTTTGAACATCGTTCCAAGTGAATTTCACCGTAATTTCATCTTGATCAAATGATTTATCAAAAGTAATCGATGAATTCTTTTTGGTTCGAGAAGCGATTCCTACAAATCCCGCGATGAGTAAAAGCGAAGAAAGTGAAACCCAAACAAATGGTGAATTGAAAAACGAACCACTTTCTTTGTCTTTGGATTCTGACAAATTTGTTTGTTTCTCTGCAATAATTGTAGTTTTTCCTTTGGGATTAGTTGAACTTAATTTTACTTCATCTCCATCAAGAATAATTTCATCAGACGAAATTGTCACGTATTTCTTTGCTTTAACATCAAAGTATGTAACTTCAATCGGTGGAATATTGAATGAACCGTC
>JBEIKF010000258.1:0-3581 GCA_040379905.1 Crocinitomicaceae bacterium | reverse complement strand
TTACTAATAATCGCTGCATCAAAAACAGCTCCTAGAATGGTCCCACGTGAATAATAAGTCATCGAAGTGTTAGCGCTATTCTCCGTTGGACGATAAGCCTTTATCCATGCATCAAAACTTGCATGAGCCACGGGCTGAACTCGCGCTCCAACAGAACCTTCAACATAATTTACGGAACTTTGTATTTTGCCGAGCATTTCTTCTTTCGTGTGATATCCTGCTCTTCTCAAAATCAATTCGTCGTAATAGGAAGTAAATCCTTCCATTACCCAAAGTAAGGTGGTGTAGTTTTCTTGTTCGTAATCAAATGGACCCAATTCGATTGGCCGAATGCGTTTTACGTTCCATAAATGAAAGTATTCATGCGCAACAAGGTTAAGAAAATTACGATATTCAGAGCCACCATATGTCCAACGATTAACACTCAAAACACAGGAATTTGTGTGTTCCAATCCGCCTTGTCCGTCCACAACATTATGTACAATAAAAACATAGTCTTTATTGGGGTTTGAACCAAAAATGGCTGTTTCCGCATCAACGACTTTGGCCATGTCTATTTTTAAAGCATCAATATCGTAATAGGCTTCTCCATACATAGCAACGGTGTGTTTGGTCCCCGAAGCCATAAAATCAAAAACAGTTTGATTACCAATTTCAATCGGACAATCTACCAATTGATCGAAGTTAGAAAATTCGAATGTTTGGGAGCCATCTTTTTGAACCGAAATCCCTGCTTTTGGCAATGCGGTTGTAATTATTTTAAATGAAGCATGCGGAACAACTTCCAAAGTTCCTTTTCTGTCTTTGTATCCCTCAACATACATAAATACCCCTGATCCGCTAACAAATCCGTGCGTCAAGTCCAAAAATGGTGTTCTTACCGAAAGTTCAAACGAGTAAACCTCGTATTTTACTTTGATTTTTTTATTCCCATCCGTTGAAATTGTCCAGGTGTTCTTTTTCTTTTTTTGAACTTGAATTTCTTTTCCTTTATCGTCAAAAGCCTTAACCAAATTGACATTTTTTGAAAATTCACGCACTAAGTAAGAACCTGGTGCCCAAACTGGCATTTTGATATCTAATTGTTTTTCTTTGAAATCGCTCAAGGTCATTTCCACCTCGAAATAATGGTTTTGTGGTTTTGGCATCCGCAATTGGTAGGATATGGTTTGCGCTGAAAAACCAATTGCAAAAGAGCAGAAGGTCAGTATAAATAAATTTTTCATTAGGATATTAATTTGCATTATTTATTAATTCACTTTAATTAATCTCGCCACTTGCTTGGCTTTTTCAACCAACTCAGTTACATTTTCTGTGCCATAAGTCAAGGCAACGGCCATTCTTCTAAAAGGACGTGTGTTCGGTTTACCAAAAATTTTGAAATCTGAATTTGATACAGCTGCTGCTTCAATCAAACCTGAAAAAACGGGAGTTTCATTTGATTCTTTATCGGCCAAGATAACAGCACTTGCTCCATTACGAAGCAATTTTACTTCTGGAATCGGCAAACCTAAAACTGCTCGTGCATGCAATTCAAATTCTGAAAAATTCTGTGTGCCTGCTAAAGTCACCATTCCGGTGTCGTGTGGACGTGGAGAAAGCTCTGAGAAATAAGCTCCTTCTTTGGTGATGAAAAATTCCACACCCCAGATTCCTGCCCCACCAAGCGCCTTCGTAACTTTTTCAGCCATTTCTTGCGCTTCTTGCAAATGTTCAGAATTCATCGGCATGGGTTGCCAGCTTTCTTGGTAGTCACCGCGTTCCTGTCTATGACCAATAGGCGGACAAAATAGGGTAGGGCCATCTTTCTGCGTTACGGTTAGAAGTGTTATTTCGTAGTCAAAATCAATGAATCCTTCAACAATTACTTCTCTCAAATCACCGCGTGATCCTTCCATCGCGTAATTCCATGCTTTTTCTATGTCAGCCTCCGTTTTTATAACCGACTGACCTTTTCCTGAACTTGACATTAATGGTTTTACAACGCACGGAATTCCTGTCACTGCAACTCCTGCTTTTAATTCGTCTAAGGTTGTTGCATAGCGATAGGTGGCGGTTCTTACTCCAACTTCAATGGCTGCTAAATCCCGAATCGCTTTTCTATTCATGGTATAGTTTGCCGCCTTCGCACTCGGAACAACTTGTATTCCCTGTTTTTCGTAATCGTAAAATCGTTCTGTTCGAATCGCTTCAATTTCTGGAACGATTAAATCTGGTTGATGCTTTGCAACAATGCGATCCAATTCAGCACCATCAAGCATATTGATAACTTCAAATTCATGTGCGACTTGCATCGCCGGCGCTCCCGCATAACCGTCAACAGCAATTATATATTGACCCAATCGCTGACATGCAATAACAAACTCTTTTCCAAGTTCACCAGAGCCCAAAAGAAGGATTTTTTTTCTCATGAGGCAAAGTTAAGGAAACGTTAAAATTTAGAATGTAAAATTTAAAATTGAATTCGTTCAAAAATAGATTATTGAACTTTCTTTTGGCTTTCTAAAACAGCCTCTTTCATTGATTCAGCGTATCTATCCAATTTTTGCTGTACTTCTAAGTCAAAACTACCGATGATTCGTGCAGCTAAAATTCCTGCGTTTTTTGCTCCATTTAAAGCGACAGTCGCCACGGGAATTCCGTTTGGCATTTGAAGAATACTGAGAATTGAATCCCAACCATCAATTGAATTCGAAGATTTTACAGGAACTCCAATTACGGGTAAAGAAGTCATTGATGCAGTCATACCAGGAAGATGTGCGGCCCCACCTGCTCCAGCAATAATAACTTTTAAACCACGATTTGCAGCAGTTTTTGCATATTCAACCATCAACTCGGGCGTTCTGTGAGCAGATACAATTTTCACCTCTGAAGAAATTCCAACTTCATCTAAAAAATCTTTGGCAGCTTGCATTACAGGTAAATCTGATGCGCTTCCCATAATGATTCCAACTTGTATCATACTTCTTTGATTTCGTTATTTTCTGGTTGATCTAACGGGGATTCAGATGTATTTGAATTGATTTCTGATACCGGATTCCCAGTTGTCGTTGTACTTTTAAATTCAACGGTATTATTAATATCTGTCGCTACTTGATCCAATGGCTGTCGAATTTCTTCGGTGGTTTCTTTAAGTAATTCGGTAAAGTTCATGTCTTTTTTTATATCCATTCCTGATTTTTGGATTTCACGTTGTAGCTCAGCTTGTGCATTTCTGAATTCATACAACGTTTTACCCAATGTTTTTGCAATTCCTGGAATACTCTTTGCTCCAAAGAAAAGTAAAACAACGAGCATGATTACCACGATTTCCGAAAAAGCAATATCCTCAAAAAGTAAAGGCAGAAACATATAACAAAGTTACAACTAATTTAGTGTATGCAGAAAATTCAAGTTTTAATAAGTCAAAATTTCATCTAAACATTTTTTGACGAGGCGCAATTCCTCTTTCGAAACTTGTCCAATTTTTTTTACTAAACGATCTTTCGAAATGGAACGAATGTGAAAAGTCAATACCTCCGATGGATTCTTAAGGTTATTATCACCAGTTGGATTTAAAATGACATTTCCCTTGTAGTTCT
>JBEIKF010000257.1:0-3583 GCA_040379905.1 Crocinitomicaceae bacterium | reverse complement strand
TGAATTTGGCGAATTATTTGGACTAACTGAGAATGACATTCACCTTTCCCTAATGTTATGTAATTCGTTCATAATTGAAAACGGTGAGGATGTTTCACTTTTGAAAACGGAATCAAAAACGCAAGTAGTTTATCGTGCTTTTACGAAGCGATGGTTTCGTATTCTTGGTAGAAATAAAGATAAATTGGTACAAGAATTAAAGGAAAGTAAGGAATTAATCTCATTAATACAGAAATCAACCAAGGAAGAACTTACCAAGGAGGAAAAGGAAATGGTAAAAAGTCAATTTTTGGATATTCTGAAAACAATGCCATCAATGGCTATATTTCTGCTTCCAGGTGGAGCATTACTGCTACCATTAATTTTGAAAATTGTCCCAGATCTATTACCTTCCTCTTTCAAAGAAAATGAATTAGAAAAATGAAATAATGATGAAATGTAAAATACATACCTACCTACTTAATGATGCTTTTTCTCAAGAATTTGCGGATAAAAACCATAACGGAAAGCCATCCGAGGATAACCAGTTGTTTGAATGGGAAGACGAATTGGAAGTTTCAACTCCAATTTCATCAGTTACCGAAATGGAGAATGAAATTTATTTGCTTCAAGGATCAATGCCAGATGGATCAGCATTTTCATACCCTATTTCGAATATGAGGTTAGTGAAAATAGAATCTGATGATGCGCCAGCATTTTTCATTGGTTGTTCCGAAAATATTCTTGCTGATTTGAAAATTCAAAAAAACGAGAATAACACAACTATTGATCTTTATCTAAAGGATTACGAGCCACTTTCTAATCCGATTCCTGGTATTTACATTGGATCAAAGTCATTTCCAAAAGAACTAATCTTCTAATGCTTGTAGCGGAAAAAATTTCACTTGAATTCGAGAAACCCATATTAAGAAGGGTTAGTTTCAAACTTCTATCGGGAGAATTGGTGGGATTGGTAGGGAAGAGTGGGGCTGGGAAATCGTCTCTTTTGAAAATTTTGGCAGGATTTCTTCAATCCAATGATGGAAAAGTTCTTTTTGATGGGACTGAGTTACCTTCGGTAAGTTCGTTGTTAATTCCGGGATATAAGAAAATAGCCTTGGTAAATCAGGACTTTAAATTAGATCCCTATCATTCTGTCGAGGAAAACATTCGTGAATCGATTCTGAATTTACCGAATGATAAAAGGGAAAAACGGGTAAAGAAAATGCTCCGTTTATTGGAACTTACTCATATAGCGGGTCATAAAGCTAATCAAATTTCGGGTGGAGAGCAACAACGTTTAGCGCTTGCAAGAGCCATTTCGGTGAAACCCGATTTTCTTCTTTTGGACGAGCCATTTGGACACCTTGATCCAAGACTGCGAAACAAACTCAAAGAATATTTACTCCGTATTCGTGAGGAGGAAAACACCGGGATATTACTGGTTTCACACGACGAGCATGATATTTTGGGACTCTGTGATAGCGTTTGTACACTAAAAAATGGTGTGCTGAGCAAAAAGCAAATTCCTGAGGAACTTTATTATAACCTATCAAACACGATTCAAGCAACTATTTTTGGTCACGTGAATAGTATAATTCATAACCATGAAAAAATACTTTTTCGACCAGATGAATTTGAAATTACTAAAAGTGGAATTTCCGTTCAATATATTCGTAGTATCTTTGCAGGCGGATATTACGAGAATATCTTTTTAACCGATAAAAAAGAACGAATCATTCTTTATCACAGTGATAAATTGACAAATGTCAGCCAAATAAATGTCCGAAGAAAAAATTTCAAATAATCGCTGGTTTTCGGTTTTCTTTACGATCAAAGATGCATTGGTTCAATACATTCAAGAAGGTGCTTTTTTTCATGGTGCGGCGTTAGCTTATTATACACTTTTTGCATTTATTCCAATTGTCTACTTGACTACTTCCATTTTTGGTAGATTTTTTGGACAGGAAAACATGGAAAATATTGTCATTGATTTATTAAAGAACCGCGTTGGAATAAGCAATACAGATGACCTTATGGGTATCCTCCATCAAGTAAATTTCAACCGGCCAAACATTTTTGTAGAGATAATCAGTATTCTCGTGTTACTTTATGCTTGTTCAGCTTTTTTTGTTTCGTTGAAAAGAAGTATCAATGAGTTTTTTGATATCAATCCTAAAAAAAGAGAGGAGCAAAATATTCTAATGGATATTATCGGATTTCGATTTTTGTCCGTTGCTTATTTAGGAGTATTCGCGCTGATAATCATCTTGTTTTACTTTGCGCAAACTTTCGCTTTTTCAATCTTAGAGCACTGGATTAAATCCAAAAACGGCTTTGTCAATTTATCTTTTTCATTTCTACAATACTTCATTGCCATAGCAAGTAACATGTTCATTTTTGTCGTTGTTTTTAAATACATTCACAATGGAAAAGTTCCTTGGAGAATCGCAATAAATGGAGCCTTGGTGACATCAATTTTTCTTTTTTTGAGTCAGCTTGTCATTAAATATTACCTCGTCAATTATTTCTTTTTAGGAAATCTGGGGATTGTGGGTTCACTTTTTATTATTTTGGCTTGGGTTAATTATTCAGCTCAAATTGTGTTTTTTGGTGCGAAGTACACAGCTGTTTTGGCAAAAAAGAATGGAATAATCATCAAATAATGGTTCATTAAATGAATTCAATTTCGTTACTGGTCTTTTGCTTACCCAAAACAAATTTGTTCTTTGTAAAGAATCTATAGAAAAGTAGGAGGTTTCCGTAATTCAAATTTCGCGTCTTTGAATATGGAAGATGAATTTCGAATGCTAAACAAAAAGCTCTTGTTCCCACCAATTGGCACCCAATAAAAAGAGAGCGTCCAACAATGCAAATTACGATTCAATGAAAAATAAGCGTTTGTTAATCTTCGGTCCTTTAAATTTAAATTGATATTACCCGAAAGATTCCATCTTTTTGTAAAACTTATATCACCATTAACTACAAGTGTTTGGATTTGAAAATAAGTGTCGGGATTTGTGGAAGAAATAGCCTGATTGGCATTGAATGACAATACGTGAGACAAAGATATTTTCCAAGGAATGTCAAAATAGATTGCTTGCTCCGGGTGTAAGGCAAAATAATTAAAATCACTTCGCCAATTGTCGTTCAGATTTGCTCCATTTTCTTGAATTTTCTCTCTTGATTTTTTAGGAGCAATAGTTATCGAAGTATTAAAATTCGTGCTGATGAAACGTCCTAAATTTTGACCATTTTGAATGGCGTAGGTTGAAGTGGTTTTACCCGTTGAATCGACCCAAGCATATGGACTGAAATTAGCATTTGAAACAAAATTCAACCAATCAAACGGGCTAATTCTCAAGTTCAAGGTAATATTTGACAATCGCATTGAGTCTTTCGTGAAATCGTAGTTTCCGTTTATAGAAAATTGGTCAACCAACCTGACCTTTTTGAATCCTGTAACGGTATCTTTATCTGATTTGTATTTCATTTCGAACGTATTGTTAATCCCAAAAGTCAAAAAAGAGGCTTCGTTTGTATTTCCTACATTGTAAATGCTTCGCTCATAGGTCGAATAGCTAATTGCAGATTGATTTACTCC
>JBEIKF010000256.1:0-3607 GCA_040379905.1 Crocinitomicaceae bacterium | reverse complement strand
TATCAAGCTCAGGAGGTAATAAGTTGTAGGCAATCTCTTTAACTTCTCGAATCGTATTTTGAATTAAATTACTTATGTCCTCAAACTGTGAAACTTGATTTTCTTGTGGGCTTAGATTTTGAAAAAGTAAATTTAATAAAACAAGCTGTTGACCTAATCCATCGTGAAGTTCCCGAGCAATCTTCTTCTTCTCAGATTCCTCTGCCTGATTGATAATGTCAAACTTATTTTTTTCAAATTGTAGTTCTTCTGTTTTATTTACAACTAGTGCGATGAATTCATTATCCATTGTTTCTAATCGATTCAGGATAATGTCAACGATTAATTCTTCTCCCTTTGAATTAATATGAGTAAACCTTCGATTTGCTTGCCCATTAAATCGATTTTCAGCATTTTTATTAAATGAATAAATTGATTTTCCAATTATTTCCTCCGATGAAAAACCATATAATTCAAGCGAAGCATTATTGACCATTGTAATTATTAACTCATCCCCTGACAATTGAACCATCGGCATTGGAGACTTGTTGAAAAGATCTTTATACCTCTTTTCTGAATTTGCTAATTGACTTCGAAAAGAACGACGTAAAACCCCGTATTTAATGGATTTTTCTAAGATTTGGGGGTTTACACCACTTTTGAGCAAATAGTCTTGACCTCCTTTCGAAACAATTTCCATAGCAATGGCTTGGTCATCTAATCCTGAAAGTACTATTACTGAGGCATTGGGAAACAACTCATTGATTGTATCATAGGTTTTAACACCATTTGAATCCAAGATATTTAAATCTAACAAAATAACATCTGGTTCCAACTCATCTTTCACCTCCACTGCCTCGTTAATGGAGGCAACACAAATAATATTTTCTAATGTAAAACCTAGGGTGTTTAGTTGAAATTGAACTAAATTGGCAAAAACCTGCTCGTCTTCTACAATTAAAATGTTAGCTAAATCCATTATTCGTTGATTCTAAAAAGTACTTTATCTTGGTTTACTGATTGTTTTAAATTCTCAAAAAAATCAGTTCGCTCCGATTCATCAATGCAATCAGTTGGAAAACTTAATTGGAGTTCATTAATGTAATCAAAATAAATAGTTTGTTGGCTAATACTAACTTGACGCAATCCCTCCATGTATAACAAAATCACCTCGCGATCAACAGCCAAAATAGCCTTAGAGGATAGGCCAACCCGAAAATTATTTTTAGAATTGATCAATAAATAGATGGAACCTTCAATTCCAAAGAACAACATGACCGTTGCAGGAAACCAAGCTTCCGAGGTTAAAATGATAAATGTTAAACCAATTAAACAGATAATTACAGATTCGAGCATTGTATAAACAATAACTCGCTGACGTCTCGACCCACTTATTTTTCCTGACCATTTAAACTTTTCTGTTTGGATAACCATCCTAATTGCAACCCATCGACGAATTGTTCTACGAGCCGAAATCATCATAAGCATAAGACCAAAACCAAGAAATATCTCAAAACGAAATGGTAATTGACTAGCCGTGGTTTTAAACATTTCTAGTGGTAAATCAAATCGCACAAAAACACTAAAAAACAATGTCAACATACTCACCAACAAGAGTATAATATTGATGAAACTATTCATTAGGAAGTGAGCTTAGTTTACGTTTCAACCCGGTAATTTTTTCTTTCACCGATTCAATTTTCTTTTCTACGTCTTTCCTTAATTGATCAGCTCCCTTTGAACGAGCGAAAAAACTTAAGTTTGTTTCCATTTGAATTATCTCCTTATTTAAAGTGTCCATTTGCTTTTTCAATTCAAATCGCTCCTGATTTAATAGTTTTCCGCGTTCTGGACTGGCCAAAATCGTTTCAACTTTCGCCTTGAACAATATCAAATCTTTTTCCTTGGCTTCAAGTTTCAGAGATGCATATTTATCATCCATAACTTTTTTAAAGCTCGAAAAAACTTCATTTTTGTTTTTGGTTGGCACATGTCCAATTGCCGAAAAGCGGTCGTTGAAATTCTTCAGAGCACTTAAAGCCTCAGTCTTGTCTTCCGAAACAACGTATTGCTCAATTTCTGATATCAATGCTAATTTCTGCTCCAAATTTCCCGCTAGTTCTGTCTCTTGCTGCTCAAAATGTTTGTCGCGTGAGTTATAAAAAACATCACATGCTGCACGAAATTCTGACCATAATTTATTTTCATTCCGCGGACCTGCAGAACCCGTTTCTTTCCATTTTTTCTGAAGAAAAACAATTCGATCAGCTGTTTTTTTCCAGTCAGTCGATGAATTTATTTCCTGAACCTCGGTTATTAACGCTCTCTTTTTATCAGCTACGTCTTTGTATGAATTGTCTAGCGACTTATTAAAACTCTTTTTAGCTTCAAAAAATGAATCACAAAGCGAGCGGAACTCCTTCCAAACGGCATCATTCTCCTTCTTCGGTCCAAAACCTATTTGTTTCCATTGCTCTTGGAAAGAGATAATCTCATTTGTTTTTGATTCCCATTCTTTCCCTTTCTCAATGGACTCAAGTCCTAAAAGGATATTTCGCAACGCTTCAACTAAAGCTTTCTTCTTTTTGAGGTTATCCATCAAAACATTGCGTTGCTCTTCATAATGCGAATTTATTTTTTCATAAATCCACTTAACCGAATCCCAATAATTCTTTTTTAACGCTTCCCAGTCCTCATTATTAACCGGTCCAATTTCTTCCCATTCATCCTGTAGGCTTCTTAAGGAAGCTTCCAAATCGCGAACAGGTAAGTTCTTTGTTCTCAGTTGTTTCAATCTAAAAATAACATCTTCTTTCAGTTGAAAATTTCGTTTATAGTCGTGGTCCTTAAGTTCACGATAGATTTTTATATTGTAAAAGAAAATTTCGAGTAAACGAGAATATTCTTTTTGGGTATCATCGCGTTTTTCTCTTGGAATATCACCTATTTTCTTCCATGTTTCGTGAATTTCCTTGTAAGAATTAAATGCAGAACCAATATTTTCTTCCGCCTCTATTACTTCTTTCAAACGATTTATTAAGGCTCTCTTTTGCCTTAAATTTTCATTCTCAAGTGCCGATTTGATTTCTATTTGTTTCTTTCTAGATTCTTGAAAAGATTTGTAAATGTTGTAAAAAGCCTCTTTCTGGATTTTATAATCAATTGGCTCATAGTTTTCACCACGCTCCTGGGCTTCAAGTTGATTGACCTGCTGAACACGTTCCGCCTCCAATATAAAATCTTCGAATTGCACTTTCAACGCGTTCACTTCCCTCCCAATAATGATTAAGTCATCCGACTTAACCAAGTTTTCAAGTTGCTCTTGAAAATTCAAAATTTCCATAATTTATGCCAATTGATTCATTTCAAAATTCGCGAGAGCCACAAATTTAGAAACGCGTTCGTCAAAATCATTTTTACTAATCTCAGTCAAGCGTTCCGTTCCAAATTTCTCGACACAAAAAGAGGCCAAGGCTGAACCAGCGATCACTGCTCGTTTCATATTTTCAAATGAAATGTCATCTGTAGATGCAATGTATCCCATAAAGCCACCTGCAAATGTGTCTCCAGCTCCAGTTGGATCAAATACTTCCTCGAGGGGTAAGGCTGGAGCAAAGAAAATATGTTC
>JBEIKF010000255.1:0-3611 GCA_040379905.1 Crocinitomicaceae bacterium | reverse complement strand
TGAACATAAGGTCCAAATCTGCCAGTATTCGCTTTAACCTCGAGACCATCGAGATTTCCAAGAACACGTGGTAATTTGAAAAGTTCAAGTGCCTCTTCCAAGGTTATCGATCCGATTGATTGACTTGGCTGTAAGGATGCAAATAGCGCTTTCTCTCCATCAGCTTTCTCATCTCCTATTTGTATCATCGGACCAAATCGGCCTATTCGAGCAATTATTTTTCTACCAGATGTTGGATGAACTCCCAATTCACGCTCTCCTGTCGCACGATCTGAATGTTCAAGCGTTGACTCAACATTTTCATGAAAAGGCGAATAGAACGTATGCATCATCTTTGTCCACTCAATTTTACCGGATGCTATTTCATCAAACTCGGCTTCAACCTTTGCAGTGAAATTGTAATCCATTATTCGTTCGAATTGTGTGTTTAAGAAATCTGTCACAACGATACCAATGTCCGTTGGCGAAAGTTTATTTCTGTCCTTACCGGTGGTTTCTGATTTAATTTCTTTGGAAATAGAGTCTTTTTTCAAAGTTAAGCTCACGTAATTTCTTAACGCACCCTCACGTTCCTTTTTCTCAACGTATCCTCTTTTCTGAATGGTTGAAATAGTTGGAGCGTATGTTGACGGACGGCCAATTCCCAATTCTTCTAGTTTTTTCACCAAGGATGCTTCAACATAGCGAGCAGGTGGTCGAGTGAATCGTTCAACTGCCGTGATTGAGTCAACGGAAAGTTTTTCATTCAATTCAACAGCCGGAAGCAAACCTTCCATTTCCTCTTCTTCATTTTCATCGGAACTTGATTCAATGTATACTTTTAGAAAGCCATCAAATTTAATTACCTCACCTTTCGCTGCAAAATAATCTTGGGTTTTTAAACCTCCAATTTTAATGGTGGTTCGCTCTAAGTGTGCATCCGCCATTTGGCTTGCAATTCCACGTTTCCAAATTAGGTCGTATAATCTTTCTTCATCCCGATCACCATCGATTTCCGAACGATTAAAATCTGTTGGTCGAATGGCTTCGTGAGCTTCTTGCGCTCCTGCGGACTTCGTTGTGAATTTTCGAATCTTAGAATAATTTGGGCCGTAATTTTTTTCTATCGCATCTTTTGCTGCATTAATAGCGGTTTGAGATAGATTTACTGAATCCGTTCTCATATAAGTTATCAATCCTGATTCATACAAGCGCTGAGCAACCGACATGGTCTTCGTAACTGAAAAACCTAACTTCAAACTGGCCTCTTGCTGAAGCGTTGAAGTCGTAAAAGGTGCGGCCGGTGTTCGAGTAGCTGGTTTTGTCTGGATATCTTCAACAAAAAAATCAGTGGTTTTGCAGACCTCCAATAAATTCTCCGATTCTTCTTCATTACCAAGTTGCTTCGAAAACTCAGTTTTCAGAACCCCTTTTGTTGATTTGAACTGACCGTTAACTCTGAAAAATGGATTTGAATTAAACGCATCGATTTCTTTTTCACGCTCTACAATCAAGCGAACTGCCACAGATTGTACCCTTCCAGCAGACAAGCTTGGACGTACTTTTTTCCACAAAACAGGTGACAACTCAAAGCCAACAATTCGATCCAAAACACGTCTAGCTTGCTGAGCATCAACCAATTCCTTATTTATTTGTCTTGGATTTTCAATTGCTTTTAAAATCGCTGACTTTGTAATTTCATTGAATGTAATTCGTTTGGTATCTTTTTTCTTCAGATCAAGCGTCTCATACAAATGCCAAGAAATAGCCTCTCCTTCGCGGTCCTCATCGGTAGCGAGCCATACCACTTCGGAATCTTTCGCTAATTTTTTCAATTCAGAAACGACTTGTTTTTTATCAGGTGAAACCTCGTAATTCGGTAAAAAGTTATTCTCCAAATCAATTGCAAGTCCCTTCTTTGCAAGGTCTCTAACGTGACCAAAACTAGACTTAACCACAAAATCTTTTCCCAGATAACCTTCTATTGTTTTCGCCTTTGCAGGTGACTCAACGATAACCAAATTTTTCGCCATTCTCAATTAATTTTTGGACAAATGTAAATGTAAAACTATTGAATCCACAAATTGTTTTTTACGATTTTTATGACCTATATATAATTAACCTATGGTTAAGGAATTTTAAATATTTGATTTTTTTTCTTTTTAAATGATTTTGAAATTTTAACTATGTCATTTTGTCACTGTTTTTGAATTTTGTAATTTTGCAACCTATTTTTAGAAAAATGTCAATCGGTAATAAGGTAATTGAAGAAGACAAGCAAGGGGAGGCAACAATGATTGCAACCAATGAAAATTCAACAGGGAAAAAACTGTATTTGGAAAGTTATGGCTGTCAGATGAATTTCTCAGATAGCGAGGTCGTTGCTTCAATTATGTCGAATGAAGGTTATCACACCACAAGAAACTTGGATGAAGCTGATGTTATTTTGATAAATACATGTTCGATTCGTGAAAATGCAGAAACGCGTGTTCGCAATCGATTGACTGACTTCAAAAAACGTAAAGAAGACAACCCTGAATTGGTTGTTGGAATTTTAGGCTGTATGGCTGAGCGATTGAAAAAATCACTCTTGGAAGAGGAAAAACTAGTTGATTTAGTTGCCGGACCTGACGCATACCGCGATTTACCAAATTTGGTAGATGAAGTTGGAACTGGACAAAAAGCTGTAAACGTTTTACTTTCTCGTGATGAGACATATGCCGATATTTCACCAGTTCGGTTAGACCAAGGAGGTGTAACAGCATTCGTGACGATCATGCGTGGTTGCGACAACATGTGCTCGTTTTGTGTTGTTCCATTTACCAGAGGCCGCGAACGATCTCGGGATCCGCAAACGATTGTTCAGGAATGTAGAGATTTATTCGAAAAAGGATATCGAGAAGTTACGCTTTTAGGGCAAAACGTAGATAGTTATCGATGGAACATTTCATCGAAAGGTGAAATTAGAGACCCAAAACTCCCTACTACCAATTTCGCTCAATTGATGGAAATGGTGGCTTTGGTTTCGCCGGATTTACGCGTTCGATTTAGCACGTCGCATCCAAAAGATATGACTGATGACGTTCTTGAAACAATGGCGAAATACGAAAATATTTGTCCGTACATTCATTTGCCAGTTCAATCAGGACATACAGATGTTTTGTATCGCATGAATCGTGGCTACTCACGAGAATGGTATTTGGATCGGATCTCAGCCATAAAACGAATTATTACAGATTGTGCGATTTCAACAGATATCATTACCGGTTTTTGTGGCGAAACGGAGGAAGAACACCAAGACACACTTTCTTTAATGGACGAAGTTCAATATGATTTCGCCTACATGTTCAAATATTCGGAAAGACCAAAAACACTTGCAGAACGTAAATTTGATGATGACGTTCCTGAAGAAGTTAAAGGACGAAGACTCAACGAAGTGATTGAAAAACAATTGAAGTCTTCACTTTTATCAAATCAACGTCAAATTGGAACCACGCAAAAAGTGCTGATTGAAGGTCCGTCTAAACGTTCAGAAGAACATTATTGTGGTCGAACGGGGAGAAATTCAATGGTTGTATTCCCGAATGACAATTACCAAAAAGGTCAATATGTGATGGTGAAAATCAACGATT
>JBEIKF010000254.1:0-3626 GCA_040379905.1 Crocinitomicaceae bacterium | reverse complement strand
TTTTCTGCAATAGGCGTCCCTTTCCGCAATTAAAATTAACTCTTCAAGCCAAAACCGTCTTTTATTCAGCTCAACATCTTCGAAGTAAACGTATTTTAATTGCCGTAATTTATCTTTCTCGATTTTTGCATTTATTCTGTGAAACTGGACCCCCGAATTCCCAATTAAATTAATTTCCGCCATTTATTTTTGATTAATCTGATTTTATCAAAATACCTATTAAACAAATATATTGAAATTTTAAAATCAAAAATTGAAAAGGCACTTAAAAGTGAATTATTGTTTAGAGACCAGTCAGTCAATCCCCTAAATATTAATTGAAATTTGCGTTTTTAGCAATCCAAGTTGGATTTTTAACTGATAATTCCCTCTTGAAAAATTAGTTAGATCGATTGTGTTTGAAGCAACTGAAACTCGTTTAGATACATTCTTTTCATCAACGATTTCAACAACTAATTCTTGGGGTAAATCACCATTAAATTGAATGAAATAGACTCGTTCACTTTGCGGTATAAAAGAAATAAATCCGTTTTCATTTTTTAAACGCTTTTTAGAATATACGTGTCGAACTTTACGTTTGATTTTGGAGTTTTGAGATTTTGAGATTTCCGAATTCAAAGATTTGTTGTTTTGTGAAGTTCTCCATTTCTCGGCTAGATTTTCCGAAGGATCATTCAAGGGCTTCCAAACACGAATGTAATCAACCAAAAATTCGTTTGGAAAGACTGTATTTTTATCCGGCCCAGGACTAAACGGACCATTATCGCGAGCAGCAGCCAAATTTGCCACTACATTCATCGGCGTATCAAAATCACCATCAAAATGAGAAACGGGGACACCATTCACATAATACGTCAAGGAATTAGGTAGCCAAACACCAGAGAAAATTACCCAATTATTCGTAAGCTCTTCTTGCATCTTAACCCAACCTCCCCAATCTTTTTTAATTCCTAAAAATCCCGGTGTTTTATCTCGCTTATTTGGAAGGTGAATGTCAACATGGGTTTCGTTCCGCCTTTCACCTTTCATTTCCATGATGTCAATTTCATCATGTTGATTTTTACCGTAAAGCCAAAAAGCAGGCCAGAGACCCTTCCCTGCCGGTGGCTTACAACGACATTCAAAATAGCCGTATTTAAAGTCTTTTTTACTCCAAATGCAGGAGGTTTCATAATCAACTTGCATTGCGTCATCCTTTACTTCGATACCTTTTTTTGCTAAATCAGTATTTATGAGCCAATCGGGGAGTTTTTTCCACTCACTAGTCGTGTCAACTTTCAACCGTAGTAATCCATCATTTTGTGAGACCATTTCGGGAGCCGAGTATATTCGTTGCTCCGGAATAAGCCGCCCCCACGGATAACCATCATACCACTTGTCGAGGTCCAACTTATTACCATAAAATTCGTCTCCAAAATGATAGTTCCACTGAATTATAGTATCTTTTTTTAATTGAAGTAGAATAGGGTTTAATTGCGCATTTGCAACAAAACCAAAACATAAAAAAACAATTAGTAATCTCATCCTAGTATTTTATAAAAATATTTTTTGCTTCGGTAAAGAAACGTAGTGCTTCCCAGCCACCCTCTCTTCCAACACCCGATGCTTTTACACCCCCAAAAGGAGTTCTAAGATCTCTCACCAACCATGAGTTTATCCAAACAATTCCGGATTGAAGTTGATCGGCAATGCGATGAGCTCGTTTTAAATCAGAAGTCCAAATGGTTCCGGCCAAGCCATATTGTGTTGAGTTAGCCATCATCAGAGCCTCCTCTTCGGTTTCAAAAGGCGTAATTGTCACAACTGGCCCAAAAATTTCTTCTTGATTGGTTCGGCAATCGTATGAAAGCCCTTCAATAATAGTTGGCTCGATATAATAGCCCTTGTCATGAGGGGCATCTAAATGAACGCGTTTTCCTCCAGTCAAAATGGTTCCACCTTCTTGTTTTGCTAGTTCAATGTATGAAAGTATTTTTTCCATATGCGACTCTGAAACAACGGCCCCGAGGTTTGCTTTTGGATCTTCCGGAAAGGAAACTTTCGATTTTGAAATTTTCTCCACAAAAGCCTCTTTGAATTTCGGATAAAGTGATTTTTCGACGAAAATACGCGACCCACATAGGCAAATCTGTCCTTGATTGGCAAATGAGGAACGAATGGTTGTGCTCAGCATATCATCAAAATCACAATCTGCAAAAATGATATTCGGGTTTTTACCGCCTAATTCCAAGGAAAGCTTTTTAAACATTGGTCCAGCTGTTCTCGCGATGTACTCACCTGTTTTAGTCCCACCCGTAAAGGAAATTGCTTTGATTTTTGGATGTTTTACAATGGCATCTCCGACTTTTGGTCCAGTTCCGTGGAGTATGTTTAAAACGCCATTGGGCAAACCGGCTTCCTGAGCAACTTTTCCCAATAAATAAGCCGTGTATGGAGTTATTTCTGAAGGTTTTGCAATGACGCAATTTCCTGCTGCTAAGGCTGGTGCGATTTTCCATGAAAACAAGTAAAGAGGCAAGTTCCACGGTGAAATGCATCCGACTATTCCAATCGGTTTGCGTGTAGTATAGTTTACTCCAATTCCTTCCATGTAATGCGATTCAGAGGCAAAATGCAAAATAGCAGTCGCGAAAAAGTGAAAATTTGATACAGCCCTTGGGATATCGACATGACGAGCAAGTGAGATTGGTTTTCCATTATCCTTACTTTCGGCTGCCACAAATTCATCCATTCTTTTTTCAATTCCTTCAGAAAGTTTAACTAAAATCCTACTTCGGTCTTCCACAGACATAGCTGACCAAATCGGTAATGCTTTTTCAGCGGCTTCAACAGCGAGTTCAACGTCATCCGAATCCGAATCAGGAATCCACGAATAAATTTGTCCTGTCGCGGGTTCGTAATTGTCAATATAAAGACCGTTTTTCGGATCCAAATAAGCACCGTTTATGAAGTTCTGAAGTTTTTCCATGCTTTGAGTTGTATTAGACAAATTTCGAAAAAAGAAATGGAAAACGCGACTTATCTTTCTAACTTTGAAAAATGGAAATTGCTGAGGCACAAAAAATCGTCGACGATTGGATTAAAGAAGTCGGTGTCCGTTATTTTAATGAACTTACGAATACCGCAATTTTAATGGAGGAAGTAGGTGAGGTAGCGCGAATCATGGCTCGAAGATATGGCGAACAAAGTGAAAAGGAAAGCGACAAAAACAAGGATCTTGGAGATGAAATGGCTGATGTGATGTTTGTCCTAATTTGTCTCGCCAACCAAACAGGAATAAATCTAGAAGAAGCGCTGAAGAAGAATCTTGAAAAAAAAACAAATCGCGACAAGGATCGTCATTTGAATAACCCAAAACTTAAATAAATGGCAGACATTTCTGATAATGAAAATATCCTTGAGGTTTTAAAGTTGTTGGGCTCCGGGAAATCCGTTTTGGGAATCGCTCAATTGGAAGAATATGAATCATTTATTCCTCAAATTCTATTGGATTTTGTTCCTCACCCGGAAGAAGGTTCTCCACGGGCTATAGTTGTTTGTAAGGATGATGAAACTGCTAAAAGGATTCATGAATTAGCTTCAAAAGATCTAAAAAAATATGATTTAACCTTGGATCTTATCATTGA
>JBEIKF010000253.1:0-3635 GCA_040379905.1 Crocinitomicaceae bacterium | reverse complement strand
AGTCAACACAAAACATTTCTCATCAGAATTTTGAATTTCATTAAATGATTTAACTGACGTTTCTACAAATCTTCCGAAACTCATCGCTCTTAAATTTCTGCGCGTTTTTAAAACCATTTCATCCGAAATATCAGAACCAATAATAGAACAAGGCAATTCTCGGACTACACGCTTAGCATTGTTGTAAATTTCATCCCAAACATCTGAATCAAAATTCTTTAAATTTTTAAAAGCGTAATGCTGTCTTTCGATATTTGAAGGGATTCCCGTTGCTAACAAAGCAGCTTCAATCAAGATAGTTCCAGAACCACAAAACGGATCAAAAAAATTAGTTTTTCGATCCCATTTTGATAAGCGAATTAAACTGGCAGCAACTACTTCATTCAACGGCGCCTCACCAACTGAACTGCGATATCCACGCTGAAAAAGTGGTAATCCACTAGAATTAACTGAAATTGTAACTTCATTTTCCTTGATATAAACGTCAAATACAACATGAGGAGTTTTCAGTTCAACATTTGGTCGATCATCATATTCATCCCTGAATTTATCTACGATCGCATCTTTTATCAATAAAAAAGGATATTGGGTGTTATTAAATAAAGTGGAAAAGACGGCTCCTTTAACTGCAAAAGTTTTAGAAATATCAAAGAATGATGTCCAGTCAATCCGTAATGCTTTTTTATATAAATCTTCATCGGATCGAATGAAAAAGTGATCTAGTTCTACTAAAACTGAGATGGCGCAGCGAACATGTAAATTCAAATAATATACGTCTTTCCAAGTTCCAATGATACGAACTGCTCGGTTCATGATTTGGGTTTCTTCGTATCCCATTTCATTAAGTTCCTCTGCCAAAGTCTCTTCGAAACCAAAACCACATTTCAATGTGATTTTAAGCTCATTCAATTTTAACCCTTTATTCGATTTCATTTTCCCTTTTTTAAATCTAAATTTGTGCAAAAGAACAAAATTGAAAGTCATTTCCACAATTTTTCTTGTACTATTTCTTATTTGTAGTCATTTATCAAATGCCCAACAAAGGATAGGATTAGTTCTAAGCGGAGGTGGTGCTGCAGGAATCGCTCATATTGGAGTTTTAAAAGCCTTAGAGGAACGTGGAATTCCAATCGATTATATTACCGGAACTTCTGCTGGGGCATTGGTTGGTAGTTTATATGCCTGTGGATTTTCACCTGAAGAAATTGAAATGTATGTCTTAAGTGAAGATTTCCAATTGATGACCTCAGGTAAACTTAATTCTGATAAACAGTTTCTTTTCAGAAAAGAGGATGTTAATGCTAACGTTTTAAGTTTTTCATTTTCAAAAGATAGTATACTTAAAAAATCTATTCCGCTCAATCTTGTTACACCTTCCCTACTCGACTTTGAAATGTTGAAAATTATGGGTTTGACTAGTGCTTCGAAATCAAACGATTTCAATCAACTATTTGTGCCTTTTCGATGTGTGGCTTCAGACATCGTGAATAAAAAAAGCATCATTTTTTCAAAAGGAAATCTGAATGAGGTTGTTCGAGCCTCTATGACTTATCCATTATATATTAACCCAATAAAAATTGATAATGCCATTCTTTTCGATGGAGGTTTGTATAATAATTTCCCTGTTGATGTAATGTACCATGACTTTCATCCAGATTTTATTATTGGTAGCAAGGTAGCTGAGAATCCAAAAGCTATTAATGAGCGTGACTTTATTGGGTTGATTAATCAAATGATGACAACTCCAACTAACTTTCAATTACCTTGCAATGAAGGATTAATCATCGAACCACGAACAGAAGTTGGTACTTTTGACTTCAATCTTGTAAAACAAGCCATCCAGGACGGATATGTAGCTACAATAAAGCAACTTGATTCTCTTGAAACGTTGATTACGAAAAGAATCACAAAGGAAGAACTTACAAAAAAACGATTACTTTTTAAAAGCGAGATAAAAGATCTTTTCGTTTCTTCAATTTCAAGTGACTACAACAAAAAAAGAGATTTAACTTATGCAAGAAAATCGTTGATTCGTTCGCAAAAAAATGAACTACTTTCATTCGAAAAATTAGAAAAACGCTATTTTAGACTTTATGCAACACCCCAAATTGAATATATATTACCGACACTTCAAAAAAAACAGGATAGCACATTTAACCTTGATTTGAAAATAACAAAGTCGAAAGATTTCAAAGTGGATGTAGGCGGACACTTTTCATCTCGAGCTGTTAATACAGGGTACTTGGGAATTACTTTTCGTTCTCTTGGCAGAGTAGCATCAAGCATTCATGCTGAGTCTTATTTCGGGAAATTTTATGGATCCGCAAAAGCAGATCTGAATATTGAAATTCCGTCGGTTTATCCGATTTCTTTTTCCGGTTATTTTACCTTAAACAGATGGGACTATTTCAGAAGTTTTGCTACCTTTTTTGAAGATGTAAAACCGTCATTTTTAGTTCAAAACGAGATTTATGGAGGTATTAAACTTAAAATGCCCCTCAGTAATAATTCAAATCTCTCTTGGGATGCACGCTCTTTTAGGTTAGAAGATGATTACTATCAAACTCAATCATTTACAAGCAAAGATACTGCAGACTACACAATCTTTAGTGGATTTACGTTTTCAGGTGAATTATTAAAAAGTAGCCTTAATCGAAAACAATTTGCTAGTTCAGGAAATTTCTTACTATTCCAGGCGCGCTATGTGAATGGTCTAGAAAATACTTATCCTGGAACTACATCGATCCTTAAAGACACCTTATCCAAAAATCATTCGTGGTTAAGTTTACAAGCTGAATTTCAATCATTTGTATTTAAAAACAAACTATTTCATTTGGGAATTCATACAAAAGGAGTGTTCAATACACAATCTCTTTTCGCAAATTATACAGCAAGTTTACTTTCTCTCCCATCATTTAATCTCATTCCCGATGCTGAAACATATTTCTTACCTGAGTACCGATCACCACAATTCATAGGCATAGGAGTGAATCTGATATTTTCTATTTATAAAAACATCGAAATTCGAGGTGATGGTTATATTTATCAACCTATTATTGAATTGCGTCAAAGACCAGATGGAACAATCGGGTTTGATCCAGCAATAAATTCAACTTCCTATTTATTTTCAATGTCCTTAATTTATCATTCTCCAATAGGTCCTTTGCGAGCGACATTAAATTACTTTCCGAATCAAACAAATCCTTTCGCATTTCAAATAAGCTACGGATACGTATTATTTAATGAACGAGCAATACGTTAAAACAATTTTTATTTTTGCATAAAAGAATATGGAAAAAATCATCTGCGGGATACAACAAATGGGGATTGGTGTTCCAAATGTCCAAGAAATTTGGAAGTGGTATCGTACCAATTTCGGAATTGATGTTCGAATTTTTGAGGAGGCAGCTCCTGCTCCACTTATGACTAAATATACAGGTGGTATAGTTCAATCAAGAACGGCAACTTTAGCACTTAGTATGGAAGGTGGTGGAGGCTTTGAAATTTGGCAATATACCAGTCGAAATACGGAAAAGCCCTCTTTCAACATCGAATTGGGTGACTATGGAATGTTCTCTTGTAAAATTAAATCAAGGGATGTCCGAAAATCATTTGAGTTTATAAAAAGGAACGGT
>JBEIKF010000252.1:0-3643 GCA_040379905.1 Crocinitomicaceae bacterium | reverse complement strand
GCTATTGTAATGTAGTATACTGTGAAAGGGTATCCCAACAGAGTGCTGCCGCGGCAAGGCACGAAACGAGGCTCGATATATATTTTTAGTTTGATTAATATATCGCGTATAATTAATTTTATTAAAGGTATACATTTAAACATAACTACCGCCACCTCTTAACCAGCAATATAGGCCATTTCCTTGTTTGCACCGAAAAAATCAGGTACCCTTCATTAAATGATTCATTACCAAATGAACCCATTAATCTGATTTGTTTTTGTTTTTGTTGAAATTTCCCAATAAAATACATGAGTAGGATTATTGCAGATGGCAACAGATTTTTTAAAGTCACATCCTGCTGGTTTATGTCTAAGCAAAATAGAAACGTGACATTGACTAGAAACAAATATTTTATTGATTTTATGAGGTAAACTTCAACGATGGTTCTCGTTCTTCCTCCAACGAGCATTTTCAGAATCAAATCAATGAAAAACCACAAGAATCCATATATGGAAAAGAGAACGCCCAAGCGAAAGATGAGGTTGATTAATTCCATTTATCTTGGTTGAAGTAAATATTCTTTTGGCGCAGCGGGGGCTGTATTTGGGTTGAAATCAAATGAAATGATTCTTCCTTCCAGCCTTCTGTTTTGTTGGTGTAATTCTTCAAATAAATTCAAATCCGTATTTTTATAAGTATCAATGTAGGTTTCCGTTAATGTTATGTATTGCTTTGTAGCTGGATCAATGTAGCGAAGCGGTTCGGTTTCTCCTTTACCAATTGGAATCATTCTTCTTGGGTCAATTCCTTGTTTTTCAACTAAATAGGAATAAACAGCTTTAGCTCGGTTTTCAGATAGTTTCATATTTGATTTTTCATCTCCTCTTGAGTCGGTATGGGAGATCAACTCAATAATCATTCCCGGATTTTTACTTAATAATTCGGCAATTAAATTGAGTGAATCTAAATCTTTGGTACTTGATAATTTCCAAGAATCAAATTCGAATCGAACTTCCGGTAAGCGAAAGTATGTTTTTAGTTCAGGTTGTGGTTCTGTTAATTCAATTTTTCTAGTGACTTTCTGTCCCGATGCATCGACTATTTCCACTTCATAAATTCCTTTTCGCAATTGAAAAAGGTCTTCTGCCAATCCTCCATTCGACCATTTAAATTTGTAGGGTGCAGTTCCCGAAATAACCGTTAAATCGATTTCCCCATCAGTTCCATTGAATTTAGAGACATCTTTTTTTGTAACATTGAAAGATAAAGTCGGAGAAGGTTTTTCTTCAGCGAAATAAATGTCTGCATCCTTAGCTCCACGGTTACTTGACCAAAATAGTTGCTTGTCCTTTCGGAAGAGATAGGCGTCAAAATCGGGAGAGTTAATCACATTTCCCATGTTTATTGGAATGCTCCAACTATTTGAGCTTCCATTTCGAGTAGAATAGTATATATCATAATTGCCAAGACCTTCTAACCCGTTACTCGCAAAATAGAGTGTGTCACCATTTTCGGATAGAAAGGGAGAGATTTCATTTTTAGCGGTATTTATTTCCAATCGTTCTGGTTTTGACCAGAAACCTGAGGACTTTTCTGAAAGATATAGATCCATTCCGCTTCCACCATTTTTCATCTTAGCAGAAATGATAATGGATTTTTGGTCTCCAGATATCGAGAATCCGAAGTATGAACTCTCAAACTCAGTTAAAGGCATTTCCAATGAAACAGGTTTTTCCCATTTTCCATTTTGATCTTGCCTTGAATAGGCTATTCCTCTTAGTTGATCCGATTTTCCTCCGTAGGAATTCAATAGGAAAGCAATTTTATCATCCTTTGAAAAAGATAATAGGCCATTGTGAAATTCATTGTTGAAGTCTGAAACATTTTCAGCTTGACTCCATTCACCTCTTTCATTTTTCGTAGATTTCCAAATATCTTGATCATTAATACCTCCTTTATTTTCTTTATCAAATGTTCTTACATAATAGATTTCATTCCCATTTGAAGATAAAATTGGCGCACTTTCTTCGGCGGAGCTGTTTATGCTTATGGGTAATCTTTTTGGTTCAGAAAAAGGGTTTATCTGACTCCAATAGTTGAAGTTTAAGATTAGTGTAAAGGTAAAAAGTGAGTATAATTTCATTTTTTAAAAACGATAGCGCAAGATTAATTCGTGTCCGCCGTTACTCGCGTATCTTAGCTTATTAATTGAAAAATCTACCGAGTATCCGAGTCGAAAATTGTCATTTATATTAAAACCTCCTGTTACACCAATCGCCGATTTGTGACGATAAATCAAACCTCCAAATAAATTTTCGTCGAAGTTAGCGACTATCGATAGTTCTGTAGATAAAGGCGCCGGACTCATTTTTTTAAGAAGTAATGTTGTATTTATGGACAAAGTTTGTCCAATAGAATATTTGTAACCAGTCGATAAAAATAAATGTGGCGTTGGTTGAAAATTGGCTTGACTTGATCCTAGTTCAATTAAATCACCTGTAATATTATTTGCTGCTGCAGCAATAAAGAAGTCTGCATAATGGATAGCTCCACCTAAACCTAAATTGAGTCTTAAATTGTTGGTTCTTCCACTTATAAACTCATCGTATTCCAAATCTCCGCCTTGATAGGACAAAGCTGGATCATTCAAATTTGAGACGATTGCTTTTGAGACGTCAAATGAGTTATTGGAAAAACCGAGCTTAGCTCCACCGGAGAGTTTAAGTTTTTTAGTTAATTTAAAGTGAATTGCATAAAGTCCATTGAGTTCGAAAGTTCCAAATGCACCGTACTTGTCAATTCCGACATGAGCCCCGACTGCTTGCGTCAGAGTTCGTTTTTCGTCTTTTTCAGCCCCTGGTATTTCTCGACTTATAGGCAAGGAAGGATTGATTAATTCTTTCTCTTTTGGTTTGAGTTGATGAGAATAAAGCCCGAAAGCTGTTCGTGGTTCATTTCCAAATCCAAGCATTTGCCACCTACCTCCCAAGTTTATTTCTTTACCGTCTTGATTTCCAATAAACGCTGGATTGAACAAAGCCTGATTTTGAGCAAATTGAGTAAATTGCGGCAATTGTTGTGCATTTACCAAAATTGATAATCCACAAAAAAATAAAGTAATTAGTTTATTTTTCATTTTTTTAGGATTAGGGTTACAATTCCGTTTAAAGGTTCAATTGAATTGTCTTTCGTTAGTTGAATTACGTAATAGTAAGTCCCAACAGGCATAAGAGCTTCTTTGTATTTCCCATCCCACGGTTTGTCAGCATATTTTCCTGATGTGGATTCATAAATTGGCTCCCCCCAGCGGTTGTAAATCCATACTTTATTTTCTGGATATTGAATGTCAAGTTGATTAATGTTCCAAAAATCGTTATCGCCATCATTATTTGGTGTGAAAGCCGAAGGAATAATCAAATCGCATGGATTGATTGTAATGGCGAAACTTGCCGCCTCTCCTTCACACCCGTTGATAGTTTGTGTTGCGTAGTAAGTTTGAGAAACTTGATTATCCGGAAGAATATCGGGATTAGAACCAAGGTATTGAGTTAATTCGGAATTTCCATACCATCTAATTCCTTCGGTTACATTTATGATGGTTATAGGTGAAATGGTTGAGTTAAAACAAAATACCGAGTCTCCCTGAATAATTGGTGTAACG
>JBEIKF010000251.1:0-3646 GCA_040379905.1 Crocinitomicaceae bacterium | reverse complement strand
GAACGGGGAGAAATTCAATGGTTGTATTCCCGAATGACAATTACCAAAAAGGTCAATATGTGATGGTGAAAATCAACGATTGCACCTCCGCTACGCTCTTGGGAGAAGTTACTTCCGTTTTATAATTCACGAACTATGAATGTTCTACAAGTCAAACAACGTTTCGGAATAATTGGGAATGCGCCATTACTAAATCGTGCGTTGGAGGTAGCCATTCAAGTTGCTCCAACAGATATTTCTGTTTTGGTTACTGGAGAAAGTGGAACTGGAAAAGAAATCATTCCGCAAGTAATTCATCAATTGAGCAAGCGTAAACACGGCGAATATATTGCTGTCAATTGTGGGGCAATTCCAGAAGGAACAATCGATTCAGAATTGTTTGGACACGAAAAAGGGTCATTTACCGGTGCGTCTGGAAGTCGTCAAGGTTATTTCGAAGTAGCGAACGGAGGAACAATCTTTTTGGATGAAGTTGCGGAATTGCCAATGCAGACACAAGTTCGATTACTTCGTGTTTTGGAAACTGGAGAATTCATTCGAGTCGGATCATCCAAAGCGATAAAAACAAATGTGCGTGTTGTTGCAGCAACGAATGAAAATATGCAACAAGCTATTGCTTCAGGAAAATTCAGAGAAGATTTGTTTTATCGCTTGAATACAGTTCCTATTTCGCTACCAGCTTTGAGAAGTCGACAAGAAGATATTCATTTGATTTTTAGAAAATTTGCCCACGACTTTGCTGAAAAATATCGTATGCCGGCAATTAAGTTGACTGAGGATGCCGTTGACGTTTTACAAGCCTATCCTTGGCCAGGAAATGTTCGACAATTGAAAAACTTGGTTGAACAACTTTCTGTCATTGAAACTAAACGGGAAATAGATGGATTTATGTTGACATCTTACCTACCGCAACCCAATGAGAAAGTAACAGCTTTGGTTGGAGCAAACAATACGGATAGTTTTTCCGAGCGTGAGTTGATGTACAAATTCCTTTTCGATATGAAGAAGGATTTGACGGAACTGAAAAAATTGGTAATTGATGTGATTGGCCAAGGCATGACGACTCCATTGAACACAGATCAAAATGAAGTGTTGAATCGAATCTATCAAGAAGTGAATGAAACAAATGCACTAATTCCGAGGGTTCTTCCAGCTCCATCAGTTGAAACAAATTACCAAATTAAAAGTACTGATTCTTTCGAAGTTCACGAAGAGGTGGAAGAATCACTATCGCTTGAAGATCGTGAAAAAGAACTCATTCGAAAAGCTTTAGATAAACATCGTGGCAAACGAAAATACGCAGCCAATGAACTTGGAATTTCTGAACGGACTTTGTATCGAAAAATCAAGGAATATAATCTGACAGATTTATGAGGATTTTCCTTTTTTTATTGATTTCACTTATACTTACAGCTTGTTGGCCTTCGAGCGTTTCATTCAAGGATACGGGTTCGATGCCCGAAGAATGGAAAACATTTTCGGTAAAAACGTTGGATAATAATGCTGCGAATTGTCCATTGAGTTATTCTCCCCTGTTAACAGAACAAATTAAAGACGGAATTCAAAACAACACGAGATTACTACTCAACACCCAAATCGGAAAGGGAGAAGTGAACATTGAAGGAATAATAAGTTCTTACAACGTTGCGCCATTGGCTATTCAGGGTAACGACAACGCATCCAAAAACCGATTGACGATTTCTGTTCAATTTACGATCAATACGACCAAACCAAAGGAAGAAAGTTTTAATTTAGCATCAACTCGTTTTGCAGATTTTGATGCTTCAGTGAATTTATCATCGGTTGAATCGAAACTTTTGGAGGAGATCAACGAGCAAATCGTTCAAGATGTTATTAATAAACTTTTGAGTAACTGGTAATGTTAAATAGCGATTACATTCATTTGAAAATTAAAGCACCTGAAACATGTTCCTCGGAGGATACGGGCAATTTCAAAGAATTAATTGAACTTTATCCGTATGCTTCATCGTTCTCAATTCTCTATTTAAAATCACTTTCCAATTCAGGAGATATTCGGTTGGAAAATGAATTAGAGAAATTCGCCTTTCGCATCAATGATAGAAGTGTATTATACAAATTGATTCATTCTCAGCAATCTCAGCCAATTTCAGAAGAGGAAATAGTCGAAGAAATTAGTTTGGAAGAAAAAACTGCTGAAACATCAATTGAAACGGCCAAAAAATTAGAAGAAGAGGAAATCAAAGTTACTTCAGAACCAATTAAATCTTATAGTGAAGAAATTGCTGAAGTTCAAGAAAATGAAAAGGTAGAAAAAGTTGAGGAACAAGACGAATTAGATAAACTTATCAATTCAGCAGCTATCGCTTCAAGTTTTATTGAAAGAGAATTGGAATCGCTTCCGGAAATAAAACAAGAAGCTGAAATCATCCAAAACGTTGAAGAAGAAGAAAAAACAGAAACGATTGAAGAAAAAAATCCAATTGAGGAAAAGTCTATTGAAAGTGATTCACCTAAATCCTTTACGGATTGGTTAAAAGCATCGTCGAATTCAATTAAAGAAGAAATTGAAGAGGAAGAGGAAGAACGTAAACCTGAATACTACACCTTTGAGAAACCGAAAAAGGAATTCTTCTCTCCTACCAAAAAAGCAAAGGAAAGTTTAGACGAAAACAAAATGCCAGTGAGCGAAACATTGGCTAAAATTTTCGCTTTACAAGGTAATTTTTCGAAGGCAATTTATGTTTATGAGCAATTAATCTTGATTTTTCCCGAAAAAAAGCCTTTCTTTGCAACCCAAATTAAAAATTTAAAGAAAAAACTTAATCCTTAGTTATGGAACTTATACTTTCAATCCTAGTCATTTTAGCTTGTATCCTATTGATTTTTGTGGTCTATATTCAAAATCCAAAAGGTGGTGGTTTGAGTTCTGATTTCGGTTCGGCAGCGCAATTGGGTGGCGTTCAAAAAACAAACGAGTTCATTGATAAATTAACTTGGTCATTAGCAGGTTCAATAGCCGTTTTGAGTTTATTATTGACGCTACGTCAGCCAAAGCCTTCTAAACCGATTATGCAACCTAAGAAAACGGAACAAACGCAAAATCCAAATCAAGCGCCAAATCAAAAACAAAATCCTACGAACGGGAAATAATAATTAGAATTTTAAAAAATCGTGAAGTGTCAGTATGTCATTCATTCTGACACTTTTTTTTTGAAAAAAATCTTAAAAAATGAAAAATTGTCTCGATTTCCGATTGGCATGAAGTTGGACAAGTGGTGAAAAAATTTAATTACAATTTATAAAAATATGTCAGTAAAATTCAAACCTTTGGCAGACAGAGTTCTGATAGAACCTGCGCCAGCAGAACAAAAAACAGCCAGTGGAATCATTATTCCTGACACGGCAAAAGAGAAACCATTGAAAGGAACTGTTATTGCAGCAGGTCCTGGAAAAAAAGACGAACCTATGTCCGTAAAAAAAGGAGATTCTGTTCTTTATGGACAATATTCAGGGACAGAAATTAAAATTGATGGGAATAATTTCCTAATCATGAGAGAGTCAGATATTTACGGGATTTTTTAATCATAACTTTTAAACTTTATAAAAATGGCAAAAGATATCTTTTTTGATGTAGAAGCAAGAGAAAAGTTAAAAAAAGGAGTTG
>JBEIKF010000250.1:0-3665 GCA_040379905.1 Crocinitomicaceae bacterium | reverse complement strand
TCATGTTGTAGCTCGAGCTGAACGAAATTATGGGAAAACGAATGGTTCCTGGGTACGAATCTCTGTACCTTTTAATTATGTTGTTGGTTCACCGGCTCTAGGCACATCATTTATTCTAATAACCTTTACAACAAATAAAACTCCAGGTGGTGGTTCCAATAATGACGAAGTTCTTATTGATGATGTGGCATTAATTTACAATTCGTCTGTAAGTATTTCGGAGAACAAATCTGAATCATTCAATGCTCATTATAACGTTTCTTCGGGATTGGAGATTTTTAGTCACGAAACGAATATTAATGTCGTTGACTCAAGAGGTGTGATAGTGAAAAATGGAAAACCTGAAGATTTAAATGGTTTGATTTTGAATTCTGGGTTGTATTTCGTTCAAGCACCAACAAAAACTATTAAGGTTTTGGTTCCATAATTTAGATGAACTATTTTTTCATTCCATTTCTGATTTTAATTCCTTTTACTGCTTATTTGCAAAAGGGAACTATAAAAGGTTTTGTCAAGGACGATTCAAACCAACCAGTTCAAGGGGCATCAATAATTTATCGAACAGATATTACCGTCGGTGCCACAACAGATGATAAGGGCCAATATGAATTAACCATTCCTTCGGGATCTGCACGTTTGATTTGTAAATTCACCGGAATGAAATCCGATACAATTACAATCAACGTAATTGAAAATCAAACATTGGAAATCAATTTCAACTTACAACCATTTGTGGTAAATCAAAAACAGGTTGAAATAAAGGTTGGGAAATTTGATAAACCTATCGAGGAGCAAACGGTCACAATGGTTGTTTTGAAACCCGAATTAATCGAAAATAAAAATACGCGAAGCATTGAAACCGCATTAGATCAAACACCAGGACTCAACATTTTAGATGGAGAACCGCAAATTCGAGGCGGAAGTGGTTTTACATTTGGTGTTGGCTCTAAAGTCGCTGTAATTGTTGACGATATGCCCATGCTTTCTGGCGATGCAGGAAGACCAGAATGGGGATTCATTCCCGTTGAAAATATAAGTCAAATTGAAGTTATCAAAGGTGCAGCTTCAGTTTTGTCTGGAAGCTCAGCTCTATCTGGTTCAGTTCACATTCGGACTGCTTATCCGAAATCGAAACCGTTGACAAAAATCAATGTTTATTCGGGCGCTTATTCTTCTCCACAAGATAAATCAATGAAATGGTGGAGTCAATATCCTGGAATCTACGGGGTTAATTTCTTACATTCTCAAATGTTTGGGAATTTGGATTTGGTCGTTGGTGGAAATGTTAACATTGATCACGGCTATATCGGTCCACCAAAAACGGATTCAATTGTTGCAACTGTATTTCCAGATACGATCACCAATTTTTCTGAGCGAGATTTGATTTCAAAACGAGGAAGAATTAATTTCAATTTACGTTACCGCTCTAAAAAAATAAAAGGATTAAGTTACGGAACGAATGGTAATTTCATGCTGATGCATACTAATATGCCATTGGCATGGTTAAATGATTCAACTGGTTTATATCGAGCATATCCGGGAGCTATTTTCCTTCAAGATCAATTCATTTTTAATGTCGATCCTTTCGTAAATCTTTTAACTCAAACGGATGGCAAACATTATTTTAGAACTCGAATTTTACACGTTAACAATGAAATGAGTGCGAACCAATCCAATCGTGCAACGACAATTTACGGAGATTACATGTTTCAAAAAAGTTATCCTGAATTAAAAAATCTAGATTTTATTGGCGGGGTGACTTCCACATTTACGAACTCATTTGCGAATATCTACGTTGGATCAGGATCGCCTAACAATCAAATGCTTAATATTTCTGCTTATACACAACTAGAAAGTAAGTTCAATAAATCACTAAATATTTCAGCAGGCGGAAGATTGGAGTACTTTCAATTAAACGATACAATTACAGCCATCAAACCTATCTTTAGAGCTGGAGCAAGTTTAAAACTTTATCAAGAAACCTACCTCCGAGCTTCTTATGGTCAAGGCTATCGTTTTCCAACCATTACGGAACGTTTCATAAGAACTGGAGTTGGGAATTTCGGGGTTTTTCCAAATCAAAATTTAAAACCTGAAAGCAGTTGGAATGCTGAAATTGGAATCAAACAAGGATTAAAACTTGGTGGGGTAATGGGATATTTAGACATCGCAGGTTTTTGGCAACAATATCAAAATACAATTGAATACATGTTCGGTATTTGGAGGCAATTAACAGGAGACCCACAGACTTTGGGTCAATCTGCTGGATTTATGTTTTTGAATACGGGTGAATCACGGGTAACCGGATTGGATGTGTCTTTTGCCGGCCAAGCAAATTTATCTGAAAATTCTTCCTTGACATTTTTAATGGGGTATAATTACATTGTTCCTAAAACCTTGACTCCTGATTTTATATATGCCCAGGATTCATTAAATCGCATTTTTACCTACAATTCAACTTCCTTAGACCCGTCTAATCGAATACTGAAATATCGATTCCTTCACAATGCTAAGTTTGATGCTGAATATACTTACAAGAAAAAATTGTCCGTTGGGTTAAGCGCGAAGTACTTCTCGAAAATTGTGAATATGGATGCCATTATCAAAGACTTCGAAGAATTAACAACTGATACGACATCAGATATTGGAAATTGGCTTCAAGACTTACGTTATATGGATTATTATGACTCGCATCGCTTTGGAAATTGGATTTTTGATGCTCGTTTATCCTTCAATTTGAATGAATCTCACAAACTTGCTGTTATTGGAACAAATATCTTGAATCGAACTTATTCGTTGCGTCCACTTAAAATTGAGCCTCCTCGCAGCATTATGGTTCAGTATACGTATCGTATTGAAGGGGAAGTAAGAAAAAAAGGGAAAACAGATCGTTGGCTTTAACTATTTTCTAGTTCGAATCTTAACCAATTTAGCGCAGACAACACGGTCATTTGCATATTTCGTTCCCGATTATCACCAAATTGAAATTTTCTCGCAATCGTTTTGTTTTTGAAAGCGATTGCAATCCAAACGAGTCCTACCGGTTTATCTTCAGTCCCACCATCGGGACCAGCAATTCCAGTAGTGGAAATGCAAATATCAACTCCTAAGCGTTCTTTAGCACCATTAGCCATTTCGATTGCAACATCTTCACTCACGGCTCCGTGGTTTAATATGGCGTCCACCGAAACATTTGCCAGACGATGTTTTTGGTCATTGCTATAAGTTACTAACGATCCTGAAAAATAATGGGATGCTCCCGAATTACTGACAATTGTATTTGCTAAAAGTCCACCCGTGCAGCTCTCAATTGTTCCGATTGTTAGGCCTTTTTGAGTGAGTAATTTCCCAATAACTTCAGGCAAGGTATCTTGTTCGAAACCCCAAAGCGCTTCTGGAATAATCGATTTTAACTCCTCAAAATACGCATTTATTTTTTTCGAATCAGTTGCACCACTGTATGAACTAATTCTAAGTTTTACCATTCCTGGTGAAGGCAGATAAGCCAATCCGAAACCTTCTTCGCGAATGCGATCTTCCCAATCCTGTATTTTCTCAGCAAGAAACGACTCTCCAATTCCTTGCGTTAATGCAGTTTTGTGATAAATTGCTTTTAGGTTAAACTTAGATTTAAGACGCGGGAAAACTTCCTCCGACATAATTCC
>JBEIKF010000249.1:0-3671 GCA_040379905.1 Crocinitomicaceae bacterium | reverse complement strand
TATTTGGTTTTTTTTTGTGGTCATTTATGACCCACTTTGGGTTTTTTTCCAAAACCAACCATCCGCCGAACCAACCCAAAGGGTATTGGTTTTTTTTGTATCAACGCTAATAAAATTTACACGACCAGCACCACCTCCGGATGGCTTTCCGATTGGGCCGATTATTTGCCAACTCCCATTGGTTGATTTAGGAATTCCTGCAGCAGCTAAGTCAGCCTCCCATTGCTTGTAATTTTTGTAAGACTGTGAAGGTAGAGTAATGTTACCCGTTGGATATACTCTTGGAGCCATGTAATTCTCCCAACGCTTAAAAGCTTTGTAACCTTTGCCTTTTTGGATGGTTTTTCCTGCCCAATAAGCTTCGAATGCAGCTTGCGTTTCATAAAAGTTGGCATTCGGATTTTTCATCATTTCCACCCATTGCTGAGCGTTAGATGGGTTGGCTATGAATAACGAGGAGAGCGTTATCCAAAAAACGACATAAAGTCTTTTCATAGTTTGATGTTTTAGGTCACCAAATTATTGAATTTAAATTGAAAAATGAAGAAAGATGATAAGAAATTAGGATTGTTAATTTCTTTTAAAATGTATCAATCTGAAAATAAAGAATCTACAAATTCTTTTCGATCAAAAAGTTGAAGATCTTCCATTTTTTCGCCAACACCAATGTATTTAACTGGAATTTTCATTTGGTCACTTATTCCAATGACAACTCCTCCTTTTGCAGTGCCATCTAATTTTGTGACCGCCAACGCATTGATGTCAGTTGCTTGAGAAAATTGCTTTGCTTGTTCAAAAGCATTTTGACCTGTTGAACCATCGAGAATTAGTAAAATTTCGTGAGGAGCATCTGGAACAACTTTTTCCATGACTCGTTTGATTTTACTTAACTCATTCATCAAATTAACTTTATTATGGAGTCTCCCAGCGGTATCGATAATTACAACGTCAGCATTTTGTGATTTTGCCGATTGAAGTGTGTCAAAAGCTACACTAGCAGGGTCAGCTCCCATTCCTTGCTGAACGATAGGCACATCAACTCGTTTCGACCAAATAATTAATTGATCAACTGCTGCTGCTCGGAATGTATCTGCGGCACCTAAAACTACCTTTTTACCCGCTTTTTTGAATTGATAAGCCAGTTTTCCGATTGTAGTTGTTTTTCCAACACCATTTACCCCAACAACCATTATAACATAAGGATTTCCATCAGCTGGCGGGTTAATTTCCAGTTGACCGTTTTGATTGGAATTATTTTCCTCAAGTAAAGCAGCTATTTCATCACGAAGAACATGGTTCAATTCATCTGTTCCTAAAACTTTGTCCCGAGAAACTCTAGCTTGAATACGATTAATAATCTTTAGCGTGGTTTCAACACCGACATCCGAACTAATAAGAATCTCCTCAAGATTGTCTAAAACTTCGTCATCAACCTTTGACTTACCAACAATAGCTCGAGCAATCTTTGAGAAAAAAGATTGTTTTGTTTTTTCAAGTCCCTGATCAAGACTTTCTTTTTTAGATCGAGAAAAAAAATCGAATAATCCCATTGGTCAAAAAAAAAGCTTCCAAAGTGGAAGCTTTAAAATTTATTGTTTATCAATTAGTTTTTTGCAAACCACTCTTTCACTTTGTCGTTGTGAACGATTTCTTCTTTAAACGTGTAAGAACCTGATTTATCAGATTTTACCATTTTAATAACTTTGGTGTGTTCCTTTCCGCCACCTTTTTGAAGCGAAGCTACAACTTTCTTTGCCATCTCTTAATTATTTAATTTCTTTGTGAACCGTATATCTTTTTAAGATCGGGTTGAATTTTTTAATCTCCATTCTATCTGGAGTGTTTTTTCTGTTTTTTGTCGTAATGTAACGAGATGTTCCCGCCATTCCAGAATCTTTATGCTCCGTGCACTCAAGAATTACTTGAATTCGATTACCTTTACTTTTCTTTGCCATTTTCTTCTAAGCTTTTGCTGTTTCGCAACAGGTTTATTTTAAATATCCTTTTTCACGAGCTTCTTTCAAACAAGCAGTTATTCCTTTCTTGTTTATTGTTCTCAAAGCAGATGTTGAAATTTTCAACGTAATAAATGAATTATCTTCAGGAACAAAAAATTTCTTTGTTACTAGATTTGGGTAAAAACGACGCTTCGTTTTTCTGTTCGAGTGAGAAACGTTGTTCCCCACCATTACTGACTTTCCTGTTAATTGACAAACTCGTGACATGTCTTTTTGTTTTCTTTAAAAATGTAAAAAGCGGTTGCAAATATAAGTATTTCTTTTAAAATCACAAACAGAAAATCAAGATATTTCGGTTTTTATATAAAGAATTTCGAAATATGTTTGAAATCAATAATTTACAATGAATTTCTTGGGTGAAAACTTAGAATAGCTTCGCGTAAAAATCGTTGGTCTAAGTGAGTATATATTTCCGTTGTTGTGATGGATTCATGTCCAAGCATATCCTGAATCGCTCGCAAATTGGCACCGCCTTCTATTAAATGTGTAGCGAATGAATGCCTAAACGTGTGTGGTGAAATTGTTTTCTTCAAATCAATAGACTTCGCTAATTCCTTTATTATTGTAAAAATCATCACACGAGTTAACTGACTTCCACGACGATTCAAAAAAACAATGTTTTCATGACCCTTTGTGATTTCTTGATGTCTTCGAATATGGTTATTGTACAATTCAATCTCTTTTTGAACTTGCGGACTGACTGGCACTAATCGTTCTTTGTTTCCTTTTCCAATTACGCGAATGAATCCTTCATCAAAATACAAATCACTAAAACGAAGATTGATTAATTCACTTACGCGCAAGCCACAGCTGTATAACGTTTCGATTATCGCCCGATTTCGGTGTCCTTCATTTTTGCTCAAATCAATCACTGCTATCAATGCATCAATTTCTTCGATTGTCAATATTTCAGGTAATTTTCGTCCGATTTTAGGCTGTTCTAGCAATTCGCTTGGGTCATCAGAAATAACATTTTCCAACAGCAAAAACGCATAAAATTGCTTAATTCCCGAGATAATTCTTGCTTGACTCCGAGCACTGAGTCCTAAATCAAAAAGTTCTGCAATTAGTTGTTTTAGGTCATTGTAGGTTATTTCGGTTGGACTTTTTTGATTGGAAACCGCGAAATCACATAGTTTAGCTACGTCGTTTTGGTAGGCAAGAATTGAATTTTCAGCTAACCCCTTTTCGATTTTCAGATATGAAACAAAATCCTTAATATAGCGACTCCAATTCGACACGATGAAAATTTTAATTGTAAACGGACCAAACTTAAACTTGCTCGGAACGCGTGAACCACAAATATATGGGAATGTAAGCTTTGAAAATTATTTTGCTGAATTGAAATCAAAATTTGATTGTGAATTGGCGTATTTTCAATCCAATGTGGAAGGTGAGATAATTAACAAGTTGCAGCAATCCGATGCTGATGGAATTATTTTGAATGGTGGTGGTTACTCCCACTCGAGTGTTGCCATCCGTGATTGTATTTCATCTATTTTAATTCCTGTTGTTGAAGTTCATATTTCAAATATCGCAGGTCGGGAGTCATTTAGACATGATTCGTTATTAAGTCCTGTTTGTGCGGGCTGTATAGTTGGTTTCGGATTGAAAGGATATGAGTTGGCGATTCGATTTTTTACAGAGAAATAG
>JBEIKF010000248.1:0-3675 GCA_040379905.1 Crocinitomicaceae bacterium | reverse complement strand
TTCAAACCAGAAAAATCGCTTTTAACTTAGGATTGTCTGGTGAAGCATTTAAACAAATGACAAAATTTGTTGCGTCTCTTTACAAAGCTTACGAAGGAATTGACGCATCCATGTTCGAAATAAATCCATTATTTAAAACATCGGACGACAAAATTATTGCTGTTGATGCAAAAGTAACATTGGACGGAAACGGACTTTTCCGTCACCCGGATTATGCTGCAATGCGCGATAAAACGGAAGAAGATCCAACAGAGGTAGAAGCAGATGAGGCTGGCTTGAACTTTGTGAAATTGGATGGAAATGTAGGCTGTATGGTTAATGGTGCCGGTCTAGCAATGGCAACAATGGATATTATTAAATTATCAGGTGGTAATCCAGCAAACTTCTTGGATGTGGGAGGAACTGCCAATGCAGAGCGTGTTGAAAAGGCATTCCACATTATTTTGAAAGATCCAAATGTGAAAGCTATTTTAATCAATATTTTTGGTGGAATTGTTCGATGTGACCGTGTTGCTCAAGGAATTGTTGACGCTTACAAAAACATTGGTGAAATACCAGTTCCAATTATTGTGCGACTTCAAGGTACGAATGCCGTTGAAGCAAAACGTTTAATCGATGAATCAGGATTGAATGTCCATTCAGCCGTATTACTTCAAGAAGCTGCCGATAAGGTTAAAGAAGTATTGTCTTAAAATAACAAGGTAAAAATTTAATTAAAAGTCATCCTCGGGTGGCTTTTATTTTTTTATAAGTTTCTATTCAATTAATTATAGTTAGTTTTGGGCGTTCTTTGGTTTTCGCTCACGCGAAATTAAAAAGGAATCCGGTGTGAATCCGGAGCTGTATCTGCAGCTGTAAGCACTGTAAGCGGTTGATGACCACTGTGAAAACGGGAAGGTAACCAGCGTTGGTGTGAGCCAGAAGACTTGCCTTAGAGCAGAGAGAAGACTTCAGAATAAAGTCGGACTCGTTAATGGGTTGAGTTGCACCCGTTCGTTTCCTTCTTTTTTCATCTTCTTGTTTTTAGTTTATTTATTAACCGTTTAAAAACAGAACGAATGAAAAAGGTATTACTATCAGTAGGATTATTCCTAAGCGTGCATTCACAAGCACAAAATTATTTGCACCAAGCTATCATTTTAAATGAGGGTTATTTTGATTATCAAACCAATCAAATTCTTGAGCCCGTTACAATCGGAAAATATGATCCAATTTCACAAGCTTATTCCGCGGTTGACACTTTAGAGGGGATGCGCTTTGCATCTGATTTGATTATTGATGGAAACTTCTATTACGTAGCGGCGGATTCAAAAATCTACAAAATGGATTTGAATTCACACCAAGAAATTTCATCTGTTTCTTGTCCGGGAGTAAGAAATTTAGGAATCTATCAAAATAAACTTGTCGCAACACGTGGTGAATATTTGACAACTTATGATTCTTATTTACACGTTTATGACGCAACAACAATGGCATTAATCGCGGCAATAGATACAGTTCAAGGTCCGAAATGGGCGACTCAAAATATCGTCATTGACGGCTCATCGGCATATATTGCAGTTAACAATGGTTACGAATGGGGAAATGAAAAAGGTATTATAGGTAAATTGGATTTAAACGCATTGACATACGGAAACGAAGTCGATTTGGGACCAGATGGAAAAAATCCTGATAACTTAGTTAAAGTTGGTTCCTTTCTTTATTCTGTAAATAACAAAGATTGGTCAGGATCCTCTGTTTCGAAAATCGCTCTTGATGGAACTTCAAACTCAACAGTAAATATAGCAGCTGCATCTACAGGTTGTGGCACCTCTGCTATAAGAGATAACAAGCTGGTTTACCAAATTTCAATGGAAACAACCTTAAATGAGTTTGATATTAATTTAATGAATGCTGTTGGTCCGGTAAACGGTCATACGTTGAATTATTATGAATTGGCACAAGAACCTGTTTCAGGTAATTTATATGCAAGTGCAACAGATTTCTTCTCATTTGGAAAAGTTTACATTTTCGATTCAAACAACGCTGAATTGACTAATTTCAATGTTGGTACGTCTCCTGGTACGATTGTTTTTGACGTGCGAGCTGGATCAGCTGGAATAAACGAATTATCTAAATCAATTTCCGTTTATCCTAATCCTGCGAATAATATAGTAACTATTCTAAACGCCGACGGAGCTACAGTTTCAATTCTCGATTTATCAGGGAAAACATTGATTAATTCAGCGTCGAATGAAATCAATGTGTCGAGTTTATCAGCAGGAACTTATTTTGTTTCAGCAAATGGAATTCAAACCAAGTTCATTAAAGAATAAAAAATAAAATCTATTTTTAGAATAAGGCTAGTCTAACGACTGGCCTTTTTTTTTATAATTCCAAATCGGGACTTTGATCCAAAATATCCCAAGTGTGGTCCGCTAATAATTTAACGGTGGCCATAAATTGCAATTCCGCCCCTGACCTACCCCATTGATTCGGACCAATGAGTGAAAGAAGATATGTTACGTTTGACTTTTTGTATAGATGATATGTATGATTAATAAAAGGTTCAAAACGAATTTCTGCTTGATAAATAAATTCGGAAATGGATTTTCGATCGTTGAGCTTTTTAGCTTGGTCAGCCAATAATTTCATTTGCTCATAAATTTGATTGAGCTGCATATCTGTCTGGTGCTCCATCGCATTCAAAGCACGACTTTTCAATTTACCCTGATCTTCCGGTTTTATCAACGCACTTCCGGCGTGGTGACCATATTCCAAGGAATGCGGATTTTCCGTTATTTTATCCGGGTCTATCGGATTTATAAAGTCTTTTTTATTTTCCACTCAAAACAAATTTGCAAGTTTTTTTCCAACATCGGAACCAATGGCAACTCCCATTCCACCCATTCTAACACCTATAGCCAATCGGTTGTTCATTTTTTCTACAATTGGCAACTTTTCATTACCTACCCCCATTACACCTGCCCACGAATAATCAATTTCAAAATCGTGATTTGATAGTATCGTATTTTGCAATAATTCGATTAATTTATTTTGAATAAATTGCGTTGTTTTCAATTCCTCAGTTGTTTCGCCTTTAAAATCAAGATTTCTTCCGCCTCCTAAAAGAATTCTTTCTCCGATATTTCGAAAGTAATAATAACCACGATCTAAATGGAATGTCCCATTAATACTTAAGTTAGGAATCGGTTTTGTAATCAACACCTGCGCTCTAGCGGGATTAACTCGGTCGCCGATAAATTTATTGGCAAACCCATTCGTGCAAATTATCAAATTACTTGATGAAATTTCTCCATATTTTGTTTCTAAGATAACATTGTTAGCGGTTATTTGATGGTCCAAAAGTTCAATTCCAAATAATACGTTAACATCACTTGCAATTGCTTTTTTGTATAGCTCATGAATTAATTTTCCTGTATTTAAGCTGCCTTCAAGGCTGTTTTTATAAGCAGAATGTATGTTCGAAAAACGAAATCGTTCGATTATTGAATTATCCTTCGAATAAACCAGTTCATTTTTCGTAATCCTTTTAGCGTTTTCATTTAAATAATCGAGAAATTCTAATGGAATATCCAAATTTGGATTTTCGATCAAATCCCAAGAAGCACAATTTTCGTAATCTATCTTTTTGGGATCTATTAAATCAAAGAGCGTCCTCAATCCTTCATAACG
>JBEIKF010000247.1:0-3682 GCA_040379905.1 Crocinitomicaceae bacterium | reverse complement strand
GTAGAAAAAATCTGGAAAAATTACGAATTCTACCCGAAAGGGATAGATGGTTTTAAATCAATGAATGACGGGGAATATTACACCAGAGCTGCTGAGGATTTATCAATTTACAAGTATAAAATTTCGGATCCAAGTGATAAAGGTGAGTTATTGATGGACGGAAGATTGATGACATACAATGGTACGCAAATCTCTTACGATGATTACGAATTTAATTCGGATGAGACTAAAATTTTACTTCTAACAAATATGGAATCCATTTACAGAAGAAGTTTTCAGGCATTTTATTTCTTATTTGATTTAAAAACAAAGAAACTTCAGCCGTTGGACGAGCTAAATCAGCCACAAACGTTAGCAGAGTATTCTCCGGATGGAAAAATGGTTTCCTACATTCACGGTAATGATCTGTTTGTCAAAAATTTGGAGTCTGGAAAGGTTTCGAAATTGACCAAAGATGGGAAAAGAAATAAAATTATAAATGCAACAACCGATTGGGTTTATGAAGAAGAGTTTTCCATTACCAAAGCGTATGGGTGGTCTCCGGATAGCAAAATGATCGCATTTCTGCGCTTTGACGAAAAAGAAGTGAAAGAATTTTCAATGGCTATGTATGGCCAGCTTTATCCAGAGAATTACAAATTCAAATACCCGAAAGCAGGGGAGGACAATAGTAAAGTGACTGCTCATGTGGTGAATGTGAAATCTGCAAAAATTTCCAATTTACCCATGGTTTCATATGAATATATACCGCGTCTGAATTGGTCTTCGACTTCTAATCAGTTGATTTTACAGACAATGAATCGCCATCAGAGTGAATTGAATTATCACCTTTATGATTTTACCTCATCCAAGCCTAGTTATAAATTATTTTATCAGGAAAAGTCAAAAACATATATTGATGTCGATAACAACCTTCTTATTTTAAAAGATGGAAAAACGATTCTTCGTGCAAGCGAACAAGACGGCTATAACCACATTTATAAACTTGGATTTGATGGTACATCAACACAAATTACAAAAGGAAATTGGGATGTAATTGATTTTCTCGGAATTGATGAAAATACGAATGTGATTTATTACACCTCTGCTGAACCGGGAGCAACCAAGAAATCTGTTTACTCCATTCGATTAGACGGAACTGATAAAAAGGAACTTTCGAAAGAATCGGGATATAACGAAGCGGAATTTCTTAAAGGAATGAAATATTACATTTTGACTTATTCCAATGCGAATCAACCTCCGGTTTATAGTTTATGTAAAAACGATGGCTCGGTTGTGAGAGTTCTAGAATCCAACGAAACATTAACAAATAAAGTCAAGTCGTATCCAATTTCTAAAAAAGAAATGATGACCATCGATGCAAATGGCGTGAAGCTAAATGCTTGGATGATTAAGCCAGTAAATTTCGATCCAACGAAAAAATACCCTGTTTACATGACAGTTTACGGCGGTCCCGGTCACAACGAAGTACTTGACTCCTGGGATGGTTCGGATTATATGTATCACCAACTTTTAGCGCAAAAAGGATACATTGTTTTTTCAGTTGATCCTCGTGGTACCATGTATCGTGGTGCTGATTTCAAAAAGTCGACATACTTGCAACTTGGGAAATTAGAAATCGAAGATGTGATTAATTCGGCTAAAGAACTTCAAAAACTAACATACGTTGATCCAAATCGCATAGGTATTATGGGTTGGAGTTACGGTGGTTTCATGGCTTCCTTGGCAATTACCAAAGGTGCTGATGTATTCAAAATGGCAATTGCAGTTGCACCTGTTACAAATTGGAGATATTACGATAACATCTACACAGAGCGTTTCATGCGAACACCAAAGGAAAACGAAGAAGGGTATGATCGTAATTCACCTATCAACTTTGTGAGTAAAATAAAAGGTAAATATCTTCTAATTCATGGTTCAGCCGATGACAATGTTCACTATCAAAATTCGATGGAAATGGTAACTGCTCTCGTTAATGCCAATAAGCAATTTGATTTGTTCATTTATCCGAATAAGAATCACGGGATTTATGGAGGGAATACGCGCAATCACCTCTTTCAAATGATGTTGGATTACACGCTGAAAAATTTATAAGAACTTCGTTATTCTCCTTTAATTCGCTCAATAAACTCAATTGAAAGTGAGTTGAAACGATCTGCGTCTTCAATATTGACGACGTGTCCGCAATTCTCAACAATGGAAACAGTTGAATATTTATTTTCTCTTGAAAGCTCTAAAACTGGATTCAAGAAAAGGTGATCTTCACTCCCCATGATGTACAACTGAGGAATGTTGTATTGTTTTTTCTCAAGAATATGCAGATACGCTGTTAACCTTGCGGTTAATTTAAACCAACGCTTGAATTCCTTGTCCATCAGTTTTTTAGCTTCTTGAATAAACATTTGACGGGATTGCTCGTGATTTTTCTTTGGCATCATTATTCGAGCGAAAAGGCGGTACAACGTCATGTAAGGAAGGAATCGATTCAATACACGACCTAGCCGAAGTAAAAAGCGAGATTTGATGTTTAGTTTTGTCACCGCACCTGCAAAAATCATTGATTTCACCAACTCGGGATTTGTATTATAAATCTGTTTGATGACAATTGAGCCCATTGAAACACCTATTAAATGAGCCTGTTGAATTTGATGCGTTTTCAATACTTCAACAACATCTCTTGAAATAACTTCGAAGGAATAATCCGTTTTTTCACTTTTTAGTTTGGATTTGCCGTGCCCGCGTAAGTCAACCAAAAGAATATTATATAGATTGGAGAAAGCTTTTATTTGTTTATGCCATATTGCAGAACTCCCGCCAGCACCATGAATGAAGACAACCCACTGATTACTTTTCGGATGATGAATTTTTTTTGAGTATAGCATAGAAATAAAAAGACACTTGCAAAAATACAAGTGTCTTTTGATAAAGCGTAATTTTTTATTGATTACTTATCTTTTACTTCTTCAAAGTCAACATCAGTTACTTCATCATCTGCGTTACCTCCACCTTGATTTTGATCTGAACCGCTTGCATTTTCAGCTCCTTGAGCGTTCGCGGCATTGTACATTTCTTGCGAGGCAGCTTGGAATACGTTATTTAATTTATCCATTGCAGCTTGAAGATTTTCGATGTTTCGAGAATCGAATTCTTTTTTCAATTCTGCCAACGCATCTTCGATTGGTTGTTTTTTGTCTGCAGGGATTTTATCTCCGTATTCTTTTAGTTGTCGTTCTGTTTGGAAAATTGTAGAATCAGCTTTATTAATCAACTCGATTTCTTCGCGTTTCTTGTTATCCGCTTCTGCGTTGGCTTCTGCTTCAGCTTTCATACGTTGGATTTCTTCATCAGAAAGCCCAGATGACGCTTCTATTTTGATTGATTGTTGCTTGCCCGTTCCTTTGTCTTTGGCCGAGATGTTCATGATACCGTTAGCGTCAATATCAAAAGTCACCTCTATTTGCGGAACACCACGAGGCGCTGGTGGAATATCAGACAATTGGAAACGACCTAATGTTTTGTTGTCAGAGGCCATTGAACGCTCACCTTGTAATACGTGAATGTCTACACTTGGTTGGTTATCAGATGCAGTCGAGAATGTTTCCGATTTCTTGGTTGGAATAGTTGTATTCGCATCGATTAATTTCGTGAATACACCACCCATTGTTTCAATTCCCAATGAAAG
>JBEIKF010000246.1:0-3715 GCA_040379905.1 Crocinitomicaceae bacterium | reverse complement strand
TTAATGCCAGCCTTTCCACTCATCTTCTTTTGATTTATTATTGTTAAACTTATAGGTGACGCGCAGTAAAAAATAGCGCGTAATTATGTTGGTAGAATTATCGGTAATAACATTACCATTAATTTGTCTTTGCAAATTTAAATTTTGCTTCAAGAGGTCATTTCCGGATAGTGCAATTATCAGGTTTTCTGTTGGTAGGAATGTTCGAATCAATTCTGCATTAATAACAAAAATGTTTCTATTAAACCCACTTGTTCTTTGCGAATTGATAACATATCTGCCATCTGTTTTAATTTTGAAATGGAAGGGTAACTGCCATTCTATATCGTATTTGTATGTTTGCATACTGAATGGCGTATTTGAAGCCGAAGCCAATGAACTTACAGGATCTGTATAGCTGTAATCATTAGAAATGCTGATTTGCAATGAATCAAGTTTTAATTCAATCTTAAGACCACCGGCAACACTTCGATTTTGTGTAATGTTTTCTGAGTTGTTAATGAAGTTTGTATAACGCATGTATGAAGCATTGACATTCGGCGAAATTTCAATTTTTCGATTGAATAAAGGTAAGCCGGCTCCAGCGAATAGATTTGCGAAGGCATTGCCGTTTACATTGACCGTTTGAGAAACAGTTCGGCCATATTGGTCAAATGAAGATGAATTCCCGAAGGCATTGTCGGTGTATGTGGCATTAATTCCACTCCAAACATAACGTCCTGTCAACGCCGACCACGTATTGAAATTTATTCTCAAATTGTGGATGTAATTTGGTTTCAAATCTGGATTTCCTTTTTGAATACGATTTGGGTTGGTATTATCCGGAACTGGTTGTAAATCATTGATTCCTGGCTGTTGTGAATTCGTGGTATAGAATAAGCTAAATCGCTTGCTAATACTTGGTTTGAATTGATAGCTGAACTGCGGAAGAAAATTGTTGATGTTTTGAGGGATAACCGAATCCAAAATTAAATTTGTGTTCTCGATTGCAATATTTCTGAAACCAAATCCACCTGTCAACGTGTGTTTTGAATTTTCATATATTCCGACTGCTGTTCCTCTATGTTGTTGACGTATGTTGTCGAAGTTGTTTGAGAAATTAGGGTCAAAGATTGAAAATTGTTGTGTTGAAGGATCCAAATTATAAGCTCTTTTATCCTGTTTGACATCACCAAATTCATATAAATATTCCAATTGAAGTTTGATTTTCTTAGTCAACGGTTCCGTGTAGGTTAATGTTGTAAAATGATTTACGGAAGAATTTTTATTCGTTTTCTCTTGCTCAAACTGAATATCCGTGTAGTTGGTATCTGTGAAAAATGAATTATTGTAAAGCTTACCTTGCGTATCGTTGTTGGAGTAACTTAATAAGTATTTCAGCTCAACCTCTCGCTTAGGTTTTTTGAACTTTCTCCTGATCAATGCTTCTGAATTACTGGTTATTCCTTTTGAATCATTTGTATTTCGGATATTCGTTTCGAGCGATCTTAATTGAGTTTCCCCAATAAATTCAGAAATATTTGTGTTGTCTGTAGTTGCCCCATCAAAGTTTAAATTTGGTTTAATTTCCAAGAAGGTCAAGGAATCCAAATTAACGGAATAGTTGAAATTTAAACGGTGCGATTCGTTTCTAGAAATGTTACTACTTGAGTCTTTTGTAAAGTAAGTCGTGTCAGTCAAGAAATATTGTGAGTAGCTAGATCCGGCTGCGACCAATTCATTGTTGTAATAGGCATAATTGAAACCAATCTTCCCCGTTTTACCAATTTTATCAGTGTAGTAAACCCCCGCTTTTAACGTTTTTGGAATTCCGCTCGTGTTGTTTGTATTTCGTTGATTCCAATCATTCATTCCTGAACTATTTCGTTCGTTTTCCAATCCGAACTTGTTCATGTCTCCCCACTTAAAATTCGATTTTGGGGTATTAGAACTGAGCAAAAAGACCGATATTTTTTGTTTCCCTTTGAATTTATTTGCGAGCATTTCCGTTTCGTAAAAAGGTGTATTCTCCATCAATCCAAAGTCACTTGCGCCTGAAATTTTACCGAAATAACCTTTCTTGGCATCTTCTTTTAGTTTTAAATCCAATACTTGAATTTTATCATCTTCACCTGCCTTGGCATTTTCTTTTTCTTTTTCATAGATCTGAACTGATTCGACTCCCTTTGCACCTAAATTTCTTGTCGCAATTGTTGGATCGGCACCAAAAAACTCGTCACCATCCACTAAAACCTGACTGATTTGTTTTCCTTGTGAAGTGATTTGGCCGTTTTCATCAACTTTGATTCCTGGAAGTTTTTTCAAAAGATCTTCTACAACTGCGTTTTCACCGACTTTAAACGAATCGGCAACATAAACTAAGGTGTCGCCTCGGTAATATATTGGATTTTTATTGGCGAAAATCACTACCTCATTGAGCTCTTTTGATTTTTCGGAAAGCGTAATTTTCGGTATGTTGATTTCGTAATTATCCTGGTTTCCAAAAATATAATAGGTCTTCGGCTCAAAGAGTGGGTGCTCAACAATCAATGTAAATGTATCTATGGGAAAATTGGACAATTCGAAAGTTCCGTCTTCCTTCGTTCGTGTATTTTTTAAAAGCAAGGAATCTTTCATTCGAACGGCCAAAATTACCACTTCCTTAACTTTTTGCGTACCGCTGGTATCGAAAACAGTTCCGGTTATTTTCATTTGTTGTCCGAACACAAAAGATGCAAAGGGACTAAAAAGAATTATCAATTGGAAAATAAATTTTTTCATAGGCTAAATGTACGCAAGAGGCAAAAAAAGGGTTTAATTAATGTGTTGAAAGGTTCGATTCAATGAGCAAAATTAGATTTATTGAGCCATTCGGACGTTTTTCATTACTTGAAAAGTAAATCCATTAGCATCTGTTTCAACAGAAAAATCAACAATAAGTTCTTTGTCGAGGTATTTTGTTTCATTATTTTTCAGTAGCGAGAGCGTTTTATTAAGCTCCGAAAAGGCCAATGTTGAAGTGAAATGTTTCGTTCCAACAATGAAGAACGTCCTGCCTTCAAGCTCTGTGAAACCTTGAAAGTTAGTTTGAAACTCCCCCTCCTGATTTATAATGTTCAAGGCGAGGTTATCATTGTAATCGATTGGTTTACACTTTTTGTAATCACTATTTTCTAAATCCTCGGCTTTTCCAGAAAGTTTTTTCGAAAAAAACACTTTGTTTGAGAGGTCATAGTAACTTTTGGTTATAACTTTTATTAGCTCATTGTTTTTAAAAATGGCTTGTTCGTTTATACTAACAAATTTCCGAGTCCCCTTGTAATAAAAAGTGCAGATTGTTTCATTTCCATTAGTAAAAAGCTTTTTGAAAATCAGTTTTTTTAACGTCATTTCTTGATTCTCTTTTCCTATTTCAACTAACCCTTTTACTACATAGGTTTCACCATTGTCTTTCAAGTATTCCAAACTAGTCACTTCAAGGAGATTTTCATTGGTTTCGATGTCTCTGATTTCGTTTTCAAAATTGACCTCATTTTCAAACATCGGTTTCAATTCTTTCAAAGTATAATTTTTAGAAGATTTTTCTTGTTTGTTCTGTTCGCAAGAAAATAGAAATCCACAAAGGAGTAATCCGATTAAAAACCTCATTTTAATAGTTAATTTTTACAAATTTAGCGTTTTCAAAAAACCTGTTCTCTCTTATTTCTTCTTAGCTTTGTTTAATGTCAAAAGCAAT
>JBEIKF010000245.1:0-3716 GCA_040379905.1 Crocinitomicaceae bacterium | reverse complement strand
GTTTTTATATTTCACACCGTAGTCTAACGTTTGCGTTTTAAGAACACAAATTGAATCACCGGGATGATCGAATTCTTGGCTAATGGTGAAATAATCATAAACCAACAAATTCCCTTTGTTCATAGTCAATTCAAGCTTCTGAACCAACCAAACGGAATCAATGACCCATATAAATCCTTCAAGGGTAGTTGTGGCCGTGTTTCTAGGGATAATTTTAATTTTGGAAATCATTTTTCCGTTTTCTTCATACTTTTCCAATAAACGATATTTGTATGAAAGAATTCCAGGACTCGATATGGGTGAACTCACTGGGGTTTGATGCAAATCATCAAGATGTAATAAGTTTTCAAAAAAATTGAAATTCGATTTAACAGTTGTTGTATAATAAAGTGATTGATCAGTTCCACGAAGCGTGTAGGCACTTCTTATTTCTTTTACTTTATTACCCGGAGCATAATTTCGTTGAAGTTGAACTTCGACTAGATTCATTTTGTCGGTCCATTGCAACTTTTTTTCTTTCTTGTCAGCACTTTCAAGCGGATCAGCATCTGTTCGTTCAGGTTCACTATTTTTCTTCTCTTTTTCCTTGACATCCAATTTTTCGGATGCTTTGATATAAACATCGACCGTGTGCGGATAATTCCATGGATTAATCTGTTCCCTTTTCTTAACAACCTCCAACATGATTTCACGACCAGGATTACTTTTCTTCACGGTCACTTCAACACCTTGCAACTCTTGAATTTTAATTGGAAATAATTGAATATCTCGAACAATATCCGTGTTATTTAGGCTCACATACGCTTCTCTGTCTTGAAATCCCGTAGCACTAAAAACCAAAAAATATTCACCTGGCATTACAGACAACTCGTACTTTCCATTTTCATCAGAAACGGTTCGTTGTTCCGTACTGTTTTTAACAAAAACCTTAGCAAAAGGAATTGCTACATTGCGTTCATCGGAAATGGTCCCACGAACAAATTGCTGCGCAAACAATATGACATTTAGAAAACTAAATACTACTAGGAGAAAATGGCGCATTCTATTGTAAGACAATTAAGGATGTTAATTTGTTACGTTCAAAATCAAAAATAGTTTGAAAGTAGCCATCATTTTTAGAAAACTACTCAACCGATGAAATTTGAAGTAGGAAATGTAAATAACAAGGACAAATGGAAATTAGTTAATCGTATGTTCCTCTTTTGTTTTTTGCTCATTCAAAAATTCCATGTGTTTTTTCATGCGACGAATCATAAATGTTCTCAGTAAAAAAGCGAATAACGCGATGAAAGCAAATATGTAATTATACCACCAATTTTCAAAACCTTCTTTGAATCCAAAGTAAGTAATCCCAATAAACATAACCATTGAGGCCACAAGCCAAAAATAGCGCATAACGTTAGCGTATGTAATCATAGTTAAAAATTAATCAATTTCAAATTCCTTTTCCAACTCTACCCTACCCGATGGTTTGAGTAAAACGTATTTACTAAAACTTTGATTTGTTCGAATTCCATCTCCCAAAACGATTCCTTTCGGCGATTTGATAATGACCTGCGAAAGTGAATAGATCGAGCTATCTTTTTGATTCCAAAATAAAGCTTCAGTTTCTAATGTTTGTTTCTTTGCAAAGTTGTACAACCGCACAGAGTCTCGAACAAGAATTGTCCCCTTCGTATAATTTATCTCGCCATAACGGGCACTCAAAGTTGATACTACCTCTCCCTTTTCAGAGAAAAAATTAACCCGTAAACTATCCTTAATTTTGGTGATTGACGCTTTGTTTCTATAAGTTTCAGCCAATGCAGCGTATATTTCTACCCTCGCGTAACCTGAATCTGAATAGATCATTTTCAAATTCTTCGTTGTCTCATCAGGCGATTTAGCATTGAACGTTATTTTTTTTATCGTTTCCAAGTCATTTTCACAAGAAAAGAATAACAAGATGAAAAATGATAAAAGAATAAGAGGAAATCTCATAATTTAATCCAACTTACGTTTTCTAAACCAACGGTCAAAACTGGAAGGAGATATAACAAGTCCAAAATTAAATGAGAAAAATTCCTCAGATGTGTAACCAGGTTCATTTACGCCTCTTTTTCCAAAAACCAATGATAAATTTAAGGATGAAAGACCCTGTTGAGCCAAAATAGGCATACCAAAACCTGCTGTTAGTGCTTGCTCATTATATTGGGTTCCGGCAACTGTTGAATAAGGTAAAAGAGACGAGTATGCGCCTATTCGATAGGAAATTTTCTCCATAAATTTGAGAGTCGAAATGTTCTCATATAATTTTGCTTCAGGTTTAAATTGCAAGCCTAAACCAAATTTAGAAGCACTTAAATTGTTCCAAGGAGAAAGATTTGGAAAATCGTGAGAAGAGGCGGCTATTGAAGTGTAAGAGGCTAAAATGGTTAACTGAGGATGTAATACACGTGTTTTACGCTTCCAATCTGGCAATGACAATTGATAAGATAAACCATATTTACTCTCTATACCAAGTTTTGCTTTTCCATCGGTTTGAACGAAATCAAGCGTATCATAGGTACTCAATGTATTGATGTTGGCTGCGGTGTATAGTTCCTCTGTAAAAGTGGCATTGAATGATTGACTTGGGGCATAAACAGCTGAAATAGTCATTTCATTTCGTTTCCCTAGCTTTTGTCTGAAAAATGTTCCCAATTCATAGTTAAAAGTCTTCACAGAAATACTATTTCTACCAATTCCTCCCGAAAATGTATTCGGATCTATTAAAATGGATTGTTTTTCGTTAGTTACTTTTCCAAACAAGTAAGAAGCATTGAATCCTACTGAAAATTTAGTACTGTTATTCTGAATTATTCCGTATGAAAAACCTAAAAATAAGTCTTGAATTCCCCCTTGTCCGGAGTAAACATACTTCAAAGAATCGGCTCCTGTATAGATTTTTTGGGTAAACGAATATCCACGACCGGAAAATGGTTTTAAACCAAATGACATCCCCATTCGTTTCTTCATTTTAAAACCCAAGGCGAAATGATCTGCCATTGCCGAAAATTGATATTCCGAATTATCGTTGTAAGTATACTTTGAAGTCCTACCATAAATACCAACTGAAAATAAGGTATTACCGGAGCTCATCAGCGAATAGGACGCCGGATTGAAAAAATTCAATTGTGCTGAATCTAGAAGATTGAAATTATTGGTGCCTAACGCATCATATATGGAATGATTTCCAATCGCACGCTCTCCTAAACCATAATAAGAAAGAACATTGGAATTGACCGATTGAGCTTGAAGTCCAAGAAATAAAATGCAGAAAAGGAAACTAAACAGTATGCGCATTGAGCTTATAAATTTCGGAAATTCCGATTAAGGTTAAATTTTCGTCCACAAAGATGTTATTTTTTTGAGGGAAATCAAAATTTTGGAGGTCTCCACCTGTAAAATAAACAGTTAAATCGGGAAATTGCTCTTGATATTGACCAATCATTCCAAAAACCTCAGCAAAAATTCCATTTTGAACACCAGATTGAATCGACTCAGCAGTAGTTTGACCAATCAACATTGGATTTTGATTCGGTTCGATTAAGGGTAAATTTGCCGTTTGTTGATTTAAAGCTAAAAACCGCATTTTCAAACCAGGTGAAATAGAGCCACCGAGGTAGTAATTTTCAGAATTTAAAAAATCAAATTTGATACACGTACCCAAATCTATTGCCAGCTTGGCTCCATTC
>JBEIKF010000244.1:0-3726 GCA_040379905.1 Crocinitomicaceae bacterium | reverse complement strand
TTGCTAAGTTGTTGAATATCAATTATTGGCACGGGTTAATTTGAATTTATATTCGAAAATAGTTATATTTTTGCATCGGGTATGCTAATTCGAGGTCTAAAATCCATTTTTTTATCAACGATTTTCACAGCAGTGTCAATAAGTGTTTTTTCTCAGGTTCAATCTGTGGAAATCGACACGAGTGCATTTTCCTATTCTGATACCTTATTGAAAGTTAAAAAATCAAATCCAAAATCGGACGCGATGATTTCTTTTGCGAAATCATTTTTAGGGGTTCCATATCGTTACGGTGGAACAACCCCATCCGGATTCGACTGTTCTGGCTTTATAAATTACATTTTCGGTAATTTTGGATTTTCATTGGTTCGAACAAGTTATGGTCTTGCTGAGTTAGGTGAAACTATCAGTCTAGCCAACTTGCAGCCAGGTGATTTAATGTTTTTTAAAGGCAGTAATGTGAGATCCTCATCCGTCGGACATGTGGCAATGGTCATTGAAGTTCTTCCAGGTGATGTTAAATTCATCCATGCTGCAAATGGTGGTGTTCGAATCGATAATCTTAAAACTAAGTATTATGTTCAGCGTTACATAAAATCGAAGCGATTGGATTATGGTGCCGGAAACAAGAAGAATTAGATTTTGTTTGCTATTTAAATAGTAAAATAACGATTTCATAATCCTATGGAGACAGAAAAAATCAATGAACGAAGACAATGGCTTTTCGTATTTTTAGTGGGTTTGTTTGTTACGAATGCCGTTACTGCTGAATTGATTAGCAATAAGCTTATTCAGATTCCTTTATCCTTCAATTTATTCGGATTAAAACTGGGGCCTTTCACAACCATAATCGGAATTTTACCTTGGCCTATTGTTTTTCTATTAACAGACTTAATGAATGAATTTTTTGGTCAAAAAGCGGTTCGTCGTGTGTCATGGATTACTGCTATTCTGATTGCTTATTGTTTTATAATTGTTGGTCTCTCGATGAACATTCCAGCCTATGAAATTCCGGGATCGAAACTAGCTGACAACGATTCTTACAACAAGGTTTTCGGTCAAGCGCAAATGGTTATTGTGGGAAGTATTGCGGCATTTCTCGTTTCTCAGCTTCTTGATGCGTTCGTTTTTGATTGGATTAAACACAAAACGGGCAATCGTTTTATCTGGTTGAGAAGTACAGGAAGTACTTTGCTTTCGCAATTAATTGATTCGTACATTGTTCTATACATTGGTTTTGTATTAGGGGGTTCTCTTTCGTTTTCTGAATACATGATAATTGCTCCGACCAATTACGTTTTGAAAATGATAATTGCCTTGCTTCTTACACCTTTAATATATTTAGGACATTACTTGGTTCGCAAATATCTGAAACACAATGACTAATATTTTGATTCCCGCATTCTCAAATGCCATATGAGATAAATAGAAGCAATTAAAGCGAAGATTGCACCAACAGCAAAGGATAAATAAACGGTAGCTTTTGTATTGTGATAGGTGGCTAAAGTTGATAAGGAACCAGTCATGATTCCTAATTCCAAAGCAATAAACATCGTTCCGGCGCCAACACCTCTGCGATTTTCGGGCGATAGATCAGCTGTCCAGGCAAATAACGTAGGACTTGAAACACCTGTTGCAAATCCAAAAATGATTGCGGCTATAATGTACGAATTGACACTTTCCGCAGAAGCAATGAGCATCATACTGGCAATTAACAAAAGGCAACCTGCCAAAAGCATTTGTCTTCTTCCAATTCGATCGGACATTGAGCTCGTAAATAGGCGTATTAAGATCGTTGAAATCACATAAACACCGAAGAAAAATCCTTTATTCTCGATACCTAAAAACGCTGATATATCGGGCGTAACGACAAATATGATTCCCGAACAGGTGGCTGTCAAAAACATCACAACAGCAGCGGGTCGAACAGTCGGTTCAAAAATATCATTCCAAGAGATTTTTAAGTGTGAGAACTTGAATTTGTTGGTTTCTTCTAACGATTCGTGGACTTCGAAAAAGAGTAAAATGGACAAAATGGAACAAATTGCAGCCGACATAAAGAGGATATTGAATCCATATTTCAAGCAAATCCAAGACCCGATCGATTGTCCTGCACCTATTCCAAGGGAAATGAAAGTTCCCCAAACTCCCATTGCGCTGCCTCTTCGATCGCTTGGGACAATGTCTGTGAGCAAGGCTGTTGCACCTGTTGGAGCAAATCCTGCACTAAACCCATGTAGAAAGCGAAGTAAAAGAAAGAAGAATACAGTTGTTGAAAGTGGGTAGAGGACGGAAACAATTATTGAGCATATTGTTCCGATGTAAATGACTTTTTTCCTTCCAATTGTATCCGCCAACTTTCCAGAGAAAGGACGTGAAAGTCCTGCTGAAATGGTGAAAAGTGTAATGACTAATCCTTTTTGACCCTCACCACCGAGATCGGTGATGAATTGATTTAGTTCGGGCATAATCAAATTGAATCCCGCCATGAAAAAAAACATGGAAATACACAACAACCAAAAGTTCTTTCCATAATTTAATTTCATGTGACAAAAGTAAGATTAATCTTTGCGAAAAAAGGATTGTTCATCGATCAACCACTTTAATAATTCTAATTATATTTGGGAAGAAATAAATTAATTAGTTTTATAAAACACATAATTTCAACTAATGAAAATTGCCCAGTTCATATTTCGTTTTTTATGCTTGGCTCTTGCGGTCTTTCAATTCGGAATATTAGTAAACGAGGCTTTTCTTGAGGTTGATTCTTTTGAAACAAACGATATTGAAGTTTCAGATTCTGATTTTGGAGAATCCGATTCGGAGAATCTTGAAGAGGATGTTCCAGTTTTAAGTTTTTTTAGTGATAATTTGTATATACACCAAGATTTGAATTTTTCGTTTTTTTCAAAGAAAATTAAAATTTATTCACTGAGTCAAAAATTAGTTACTCAAACACAATCTGTACCTTATTCTCCCCCTGAAATAGAAGTTTAAAATCGAGTTCTCAATTTCAATTTTAAACATTTAATTATGAAGGATTTTTTTAAAAACTGGCAAAGTGATTTGTCCGCAGGTTTAGTTGTATTTTTGGTTGCGTTACCTCTATGTCTTGGCATAGGTTTAGCGTCAACAAATATTGAAGGTATTAATGGATTTCCTAATATTTTTGCTGGTTTAATTTCAGGTGTCATTGGTGGAATAGCAGTAGGATTTTTTAGTGGTTCAAAACTCGGTGTTTCCGGTCCCGCTGCGGGTTTGATTACTATTGTAATTGCTTCGATTACAACCTTAGGAAGTTATCAAGCTTTCTTATTGGCAGTAATGATTTCTGGCGTAATTCAGTTAATTGCTGGCTATTTCAAGGCAGGAGTTATTGCTGGCTATGTACCTTCATCTGTCATTAAAGGAATGTTGGCTGCAATTGGAATTACGCTCATATTGAAAGAAATCCCTCATTTAGTGGGGTATGATGCGGATTTTATTGGTGACGAAGCTTTTATTCAGACTGATGGTCACAATACCTTGTCTGAATTACTCTATGCTATAAACGGAATTCGTCCAGGTTCTTTTATTGTAGGAATTTTTTCATTGTTGTTTTTGATTTTTTGGGAAAGTAAATTTTTGAAAAAGTATGCTATTGTCGGAAAAGTACCTGGTGCGCTAATTGCGGTGGTTTTGGCCATCTTGATTAATCTTATATTCAGCTCATTTGTTCCAAGTTTTGAA
>JBEIKF010000243.1:0-3748 GCA_040379905.1 Crocinitomicaceae bacterium | reverse complement strand
AAAGTATGCCGTAATTTGTGTAGATGACGACCCGTACATCCTACAAATGCTTGGATTTCAGTTGAGTAAAATAGTTGATCAAACGTTTACATTGGTAGAATATTTTACTGATCCCGGCATAGCTCTTGAAAATATAGATGAATTAATTCAAGAAAATATTAAAGTTATTTTTGTCATTGTGGACTATCAAATGCCGAAGATGACAGGGGCTCAGTTGATTCGTGCAATAAAGGAAAAATATCCTACATTAAAATGCGTTATGCTCTCAGGACAGGCTAATCGCATTTCGGTTGATGAATTGGTCTCTGAGAATATGTTGGAGACGTTCATTGCAAAACCATGGAATGAAGAAGATCTTTTCGATGCTATTCGGCCAATATTAGATAATAATAACTAATCATTTATCAATAGCGAATAAGAAAAATGTCGCTTGGTCAATCTCTTTTTTAAAACAACACCTTAATGAACACGATTCTAATACTTGGAGCGGGTTTGTCAGCATCTTCAATGATTCGTTATTTATTAAAGCATGCTGATTCTTACAATTGGAACCTAAGAATTGTCGATCAAGATAAATCACTGGTTGAAAAGAAAATAAATGGCCATAAACGAGCCTTAGCACTTGATTTTAACGCTTTAGATCCTAACGAGAGAAAACCTGAAATCGATCGCGCTGATTTGGTGATTTCCATGCTCCCAGCTCGATTTCACGTAGAAGTTGCCAAAGATTGTATCGAGTTGAAAAAAGATTTAATTACACCTTCTTACATTTCTCCAGAAATGCGTGCACTTCATGAAGATGCGGTTTCAAAAGGAATTATTATCATGAACGAAATTGGAGTTGATCCTGGAATTGATCATATGAGTGCCATGAAGATCATTCATGAAATTCGTGATAAAGGGGGAGAGGTAACAAGTTTTAAATCTTTTTGCGGGGGATTAATTGCTCCTGAATCCGATAACAATCCATGGCATTATAAATTTACTTGGAATCCACGTAATGTGGTATTAGCCGGACAGGGTGGAGCAGCCTCTTTTATTCACAACGGGGAGTACAAGTATATTCCGTATAATCGTTTGTTTGATCGCTTGGATAGAATTGATATAGCCGAATTTGGTAAATTTGAGGGGTATCCAAATCGTGATTCTTTATCGTATCGCAGTACATACGGATTGGAGCAGATTCCCACTCTTTACAGAGGAACGCTCAGACGACCAAACTATTGCAAAGGCTTTCATGTGTTTGCAGAACTTGGAATGACTGATGACACGTATAAACTCTTTCAATCTGAAAATATAACGCCTCGGGCTTTTCTTAACGCATTTCTGCCTTATCGCAAAGGAATTAGTGTTGAGGAGAAATTTAAAATATTTTTGCGTGAAGATCGCATGTATTTGTACGACCAATTTGAATGGTTGGGGATTTTCGAGAAGGACGAAACTTTTGGATTTCCAAATGCAAGTCCTGCGCAATTACTAGAGAAATTGTTGGTTCGAAAAATGAGTTTGGAAGACAACGACAAGGACATGTTGGTCATGTATCATGAATTTGAATATAAGCTAGAAGGAGTAAACCGAAAAATAGTTTCATCGATGCTAAACATCGGGGAGGATGAGGTATATACCGCAATGTCTAACACTGTTGGTCTTCCTGTCGCGATATGCGCGAAGATGATTCTTACGGGTCAAATCCATGAAAAAGGAGTAACTTTACCTGTTAATAAACCTGTATATAAACCTATTCTCGAGGAATTAAAGGCTTTCAACATTACCTTTGAAGAACACGAGTCAATTCTTGAAGATTAACTATGGAAAACAATCAAAATGAAATGAATATTGAGTTGTCAGAAGATTTGGCAACTGGAGTCTATTCAAATCTTGCTATCATTACACATTCGCCGGCTGAGGTTGTTTGCGATTTCATTCAAATTATGCCCGGTATGCCAAAAGGCAAAGTCCGTTCACGCGTAATTATGACTCCACAGAATGCGAAACGTTTTCTTCAAGCACTGAATGAAAACATTCAGAAATATGAACAAAATTTTGGAGTAATTGACGATCCACAAGCAGGTTTACCACCTATGAATTTTGGGACTCCAAGTACGATGGCATAGAAGAAATGCTCTCAATTTGTATTCCGGTTTACAATTCGGATATATCAGACTTAGTAACTTCTTTGTTGAATCAAATAGAAGAGACTGATTACCCAATTGAGATTTGTGTGATTGATGACGCTTCACCCAATTCAAAATGTGACATATCGAGATTAAAACACCCGAAAATCATTGTTCATAAAAACGCGGATAATGTTGGCAGGGCAAGAGTTAGAAACCAATTTATCGATATAATCAATAATTCATATTTACTTTTTTTAGATGGTGATTCAAGGATTATTCGGCCAGATTTCCTCAAATCGTATTGCGATTTATTAAAATTATCAAAAGTTGAAGTCATTTGTGGAGCTAGTGTTTATCAGTTGCAAAAGCCAAAGAGAACCCATTATCTTCGTTGGAAGTACAGTACAGTTAGAGAGAGTAAATCTATAGATGAGCGAAGGCAAAACCTAAATTTGGGATTCAAGACCAATAATTTCATCATTCATCGGGAAATATTTAATCGTATTCAATTTAACGAAACAATTATTGGATATGGTCACGAGGATTCACTCTATGGATTCGAGTTAAAAAAGTCGAATATTCAAATTCAACACATAGACAACCCTGTTTTGAATTACCAATTAGACGATAATGAAACTTTTTTAAAAAAAACGAGGGAAGGAGTTCGTAACTTGAAGCACGTTTTACAAATTGTAAATTACGACAAGCTATTTCTGAATTCAAGTAAGTTAGGCCGCGTTTATGTTTTGATAAATAGGTTAAAGATACGTTGGTTCGTTTATTTTTTGATTTCAATTTTACATCCGTTTAATACCTTTTTTTTAACTAGAGGTATTTTTGTGCTTCCTATGTTTGATTTATACAAGTTATATTTTATTTTAAAGAAGGAAAATCTTTAGTATGCAGCAAGTAAAGATCATGGATTATGATTGCTTGAAGGAAAGTGAAATTGAGGTATTGCATGAGATCACTTCAGATTTGTCATTATCAGAACAACTATGGTTTATCGCATTGTTGGCTGATTTTAAAGTGAAAATTTGTATTTATCTCGATTTTGAAACTGTATTTTTCGTTCCTTTTAGGTCGAAGTTTGGCGTAAGCTATGCATATATGCCTACGTTTTTGCAAAAACTAAATTTTATTGGTTCTAATTCTGGGGTCAACCCGATAATGAATGAATTGTTTAAAGCGTTGCGCTTTGGTGAAATTTCTCTTTCTGAAAAGTTAGCAGTTGGAATAGGAGAAAGTTGTTTTAAAGAGCGAAAGAATCATAAGCTTGAGCTAAGCAGTTCATATGAGGATATAAAAAGAGAATACGCTAAAAATCATATCAGAAATTGTAAAAAAGCAAGTACAATCGAAGTTCTTAATGGAAATGATTTTTCGGGTTTAATTTCAATATTTGAATCAGAGAAGAAATCAGTTTTTTACAAAAAGCAAATGCAGGAGTTTATTCATAATTTAAAAAAAATGGAAAAATGTGAGCGAATTAAAAAGCACACTTTAATTTACAATGCTTTTATCGAGAAGCGTTTAGTCGCATCCATTTTCTTAATAAACTTCAACGGAGTGCTCTATTACATTTTGGGTTCATCTATAAAATCTGATTTTAAAGTTTCCTCCTTGGGTTT
>JBEIKF010000242.1:0-3756 GCA_040379905.1 Crocinitomicaceae bacterium | reverse complement strand
ATGTATGGTGCAGGACAGCGCGTCATGCCGAGAATTTTGCCAAACGTAGAATTACTTCATTGCGACCCAAATCCTTCTTTTATGGGGCAAGCACCAGAACCCATTGCAAAAAATTTAAAAGAATTGGAATCTTTTATTGTTTCTAATCCTGGAGTTTATTGTGCCCTTGCAACAGATGGTGACGCTGACAGAATTGGACTTTACAACGGAAAAGGTGAATTTATTGATTCGCACCACATCATTTTATTGCTGATACACTATTTGGTGAAATACAAAAAAATGACTGGGAAAGTCGCCATTGCATTCAGTGTAACACCGCGTGTATACAAAATGTGTGAGCATTACGGACTGGAAGTTACAACGACAAAAATCGGATTCAAAGAAATCGCGACTATCATGGTGAAGGAAGATGTGTTGCTAGGTGGAGAAGAATCTGGAGGAATTGCCGTGAAAGGTCACATTCCGGAGCGTGATGGAATTTGGATGGGATTAATCATTTGGGAATTCATGGCAAAATCCGGAAAAACCTTGGATGAATTGATTGAAGAAGTTTATGAAATCGTTGGACCATTCAAATTTGAAAGAAACGATTTACATATAACGGAAGACTTAAAGCAAAAGATTATCGCCAATTGCAAAGCTGATAATTACAAGTCATTTGGCGATTATCACGTGAAGGAAGTTCAGACAATTGACGGTTTCAAATATTTCTTTGATGATAATCGTTGGGTGATGATTCGTCCTTCCGGAACAGAACCAGTTTTGAGAACGTATGCAGAAGCTCCAACCTTGGAAGAAGTGCGCAAGATTCTAAAAATGACGGAGGATACGATTTGTAAATAAATAATAAATCTTAAGATTTTTAAATACGGATTTCAATTAGGGGATCCGTATTTGATTTTACAAAAACAATTCCTTTTTCAAGTCCAACCACTCCAGCGTGGAATGACAGAAGATATCTTCAATCGTTTCTTTGGGTAAATCACTTTCTTGAATGAATTTTCCGATTTCCAAATCGCCAAGCGGGAAAGGGTAGTCAGAACCTAAACAAACACGTTTGGAACCTTGCATTTTTAAAATGTATTTCAAGGCATCAATGTCATGCGTGATGGAATCCACCCAAAACTTCCCGACATATTCTCTAGGATTGCGCTGATTGTCAATGGCGACTAAATCCGGACGACAGTTGAAACCATGTTCAATGCGACCAAGGGTAGGGAGGAAGGAGCCTCCTGCGTGTGAGAAACAAACACGTAAATTCGGAAGACGTTCCAAAACACCACCAAAAATCATGGAACAAGCAGCGCGTGATGTTTCAGCAGGCATACCAACCAACCAAGGCAACCAATATTTTTTCATGCTATCGAAGCCCATCATTTGCCATGGATGAATCATCATAGCCATTCCAAGTCGCTCACAAGCTTCAAAGATTGGAAAAAACTTTTCTTCGCTTAGATTTTCATCATTGATGTTGGAGCCAATCTGAATTCCTACATGACCATTTTTTTTCGCACGTTCCAATTCTTGGATTGCAGCTTCTGTGTCTTGCATCGGAATTGTTGCTAAACCAATGTAGTTCTTCGGATATTTTAAAATAAGTTCGGCAATGTGATCATTTAAAAATTCTGAAAGCGCCAAACAATCTTCTGTTTTTGCCCAATAAGAAAACATCACAGGTATTGTGCAAACAACCTGGACTTGCGTGTTGAATTGCTCATATTCCCCAATTCTCAATTTCTCGTTCCAGCAATTTTCTTTAATTCTTCTGAAAAACTGCCCGCCTTGCATCATATCAGCACTGGTATCTTCATTGTGAATCAAATGAATGAATTTCCCATATCCAAATTTCTCTGTCCAATTTGGCATGTATTTGGGAATGATGTGGGTGTGCATGTCGATTTTTAGCATAAATCAATTTTAAAGAATATACAAAGTTAGATTAAATGTAATTGTAAAAAGCATATAAAAAAAAAAAAGCGACCGAAGTCGCTTTATATTAAAAGGAATATATTTATTTATTCTCAGTCGCTTTAGCTTCTTTTATTTTTTCTTGCATTTTGGTATATTGTTCTGCTGTAAGAACATCTTTGAGCATAGCCATTCGGGCTTCATTATTCATTTTTACAGCACTTTTCCGCTCCTCAGTAGTCATTTTTTGTTCTTGTAACGATTTGTTTTTTTGTATAATCCCTAAATTAATCTGATACGCACGATCATATTGCTCATTCGTCAAATTCAATTCTGTTTTCATTTTTTCAGTTTGCATTTTTGCTTTTTGCTCAGGTGTTAAGTCCTTTCTTTCAATTTTTTTAGCGTTTAATTTTTGTGTGTTCACTTTTTGAGCGTTAACTCCAAAAGAAATAAGCAAGGAGGCAAGAATTAATTTAAGTGTTTTCATGTTATAAAATTTAAAGTTCAACGTTTTAGTTCAAAAATTGGACCAATTTAAATTAGGTCGATTTTGATTTCTAGACCAAAAATAATAATTTTAAGAATTAAATATATAATTATGAAATCAAATAAGCTGTTTTATTTTCTAGTGATTTTCTATTTAACGGTCTCAATGGTAACTTTGAGAGATGGAAGGTGTGGTTTAGAAATTTTGGATTCCTATACACAGGAGATTATGGGCAAGAATGTTGGGTTTTATGTAAAATTCAAAAACAATTCTAGTAAGAGTGTTGATGCTTTTGATTACAGAGTGAAATATTTAGATGGTTTTAATGAAGTCAAAGGTTCAAAGGAATACAGATGGCAGGCTGGTAATTTAATTGATGAACTTGAACCAGGTGAGACCTTGAAGGATGGAGCTACCAATTGGGTGAAAGGGGCTAACAAAATTAAAGTTCAAATTATCCGGGTTCATTACACCGATGGAACGGTTTGTAAATAAAATAAGAAGCTGAATTTTAAATAATTCATTTACTCATACCCACCAATTCTAATAAGTGGATAAGAAATACCAAAAGTAAGCATGTTTTTTTCTGCCAAAGAACGAACAGTTTTGTCAAAGGCTAAATTGTATGAGTAACTTAAATGAAAAATCCCATAACTTAAGCCAATTTCAGGTCTATAAAACCACTTCAGTTTGTCTGAAATTCCAGAATGAAACCCAAATTGAATTAGTTTCACGTGAATCAACGGATTTCTAAAATTTAAGGCACTAACTAAAAAATCTTGTTTTGATCTATCTGATAAATTCCAGAGGTAAGAAGTTGAAAAGTAATTAAATCTGATGTATGGAGTCCCTGATATTCGATTAGGCTTGAAAGGATTTACATTTTCAACTTGGTCATCAGAAACTTCATATCCCAACCAGCCAGATTTTCCAATTCCCCCTGCGATTCCTAAACCAAGACCAAAATATCCATTAAATGGAACATAACTAGAATTGTTCATTTCGCTAATAAATAACTTGGCCACATCATATTTTTCTGTTGTAATCTTTGGGTTTTTCTCAAGCGTCTTTAACTCATTTTCATAATACCAATCATAATTTTCAGAATCTATATCATCAAAAGCTCCCGATTCATAAATGTATTCTAATCTCAAATTTTTAATGTATTGATTGGTTTTATCACTTAAATTTAAATTAATAATTTCATCTAAAATGTCACATATTTCTTTTACTCCTGAGTAGTTGGGATAATGTTCTGCTTCACTTGCATTTAGGTTATAAATTACACCGTCTTTTTCGACAATATAAAGAACAAGATATTGCATTTTAATTAATAAAAGCCTTCCCAAGATTTCTTT
>JBEIKF010000241.1:0-3763 GCA_040379905.1 Crocinitomicaceae bacterium | reverse complement strand
GATTTTTCCAAATGTATGACAATCCAATTTCAGTATTCAATGCACCTGCAGATTGTAAGCCACCATTTACAATAGGGTCTTGGTTGTCAAAAGCTATAGCAGATGAAGGGTTAACTCGATATTGATTGTAACCAACTGAAACTCCAAGTCTGATATTGTGTTCTCCGAAATTCAAACCATAGGAAACAGTGCCGAGACCAGATACTTGTTGTAACATTCCAATTTTGGATACAGCAATCTCCAAGGATATGGTTTGAGAAGGCACATTAGCGGACTAATCGGATATCGAATTGGAATCAATGACAATTGGTCTGTTAAACCATCTATCTGGACTAAAGGAACCAATAATGGTTATCAAATGGATATTAATACCGACGTAAATTACAAAGATTTGTTCTTCGGAGGACTGGGATATAGAACTAAAGTTGGTTTAATAGGTCGAGTTGGAATTAACATTCAAAAGTTATTTTTCATTGGATATGCTTATGAAGCCCCAATGAGTAATATTGCCTCCTATAGCGCGGGGTCGCATGAAGTTATATTGGGACTAAGACTTTGTAAAAAAGCAAAAAATAAACCAATTGAAGAAGTTAAAATACCTAATAAAGATACTTTACAAACTACAGCCAAAAAGGAAATAAGAATCGATACAGTCGTCATTACGAAAGTTGATACGATTTATATTGAAAAAGCTTCCGTTTCAAAAAAGATAGATAAAACCGAATTAATCAATAAAAATATTTTATTCGAATTTGATAAGGCAGTAGTTCAAAAAGATGCGTTTGGAGAACTAGAATCTCTAATTAACATCATGATGGATCGACCAGAAATTAAGATCGAATTACAAGGTCATACAGATGCGTTAGGCCCTGAATCTTATAATACCAATTTATCTCAAAATCGGGTCAACTCGGTACGTGATTTCTTGATTGCAAATGGCATCGATTCGTCCAGAATCAAATGTTTATACCATGGTGAATCAAAACCAAAAGCAAATAATAGCGACCCGAATGGAAGAAAACAAAATCGACGCGTTGAAGTGAGATTTGTCGAGTAATATGAATTATTAATTCCTGGAATGGCTACTCTTTATGGGTAGCCATTTTTTTTTAATATCTTAGTTGAAGGAATGAATGTCGTTGTGATTTTCCTCGATTTGATCTTTAATCAATTGAATGCTTTGTGCCAAAATAAAAATATCTTGAGTGGAATTCTGTCTAAGCCACAACCAACTTGTTTCTTCGTGATCAACAGCTTTGGCAATGTGATAAAGAATATGGAAATTATGATCCCACAACCATTTTGCTGCATTTGCATTTCCCTCAGCTGCATTAATCATAGCCATCAAATGAGGATAGCCGTTTTTAACTAACCAATCTCTTGGCTCATCTTTTAAGTAGATTGCTAAAACACTCAAATATAACTCCAGATAACCATTGTCTCTTAACCAATTTTGTAAATCGATATTTCCTTCAACAGCTTTGGCCCATGCTAAAATGACCATAGACGAATATTCCATCGGTTTTATGGCAGTAAAATCAACCGGTTTTTTATCCTCTATTTTTTGTTTTTTAAAAAAGTTCCAGACCATCGAATTAAATTGAACTTAATATTAATATTAGAAAAACCACAATGCGACAAATATGGCAGTTATAACGCAAATTAAATCAACCAGTAACATCGTTCCAAGGGTATATCTCGTATTTTTAACATTTATTGAACCGAAATATACAGCAATTACATAAAAAGTCGTTTCGGCGCTACATTGAAAAATACAACTTAGTCTTCCCGTTAGTGAATCTGGGCCAAAACTGTTCATAGCGTCAATCATAAAACCCCTTGAACCTCCTGAGCTAAATGGCCTTAACATTGCAACAGGCAATGAGTCTGTAATTTCTTTTGACACACCTAAAAATCTAAAACCTTCTGAAATCCAACCACTGATGATTTCAAAAAGCCCACTGTTTCTAAATAGAGATATAGCCACCAACATTCCTAAAACGTATGGAAAAATAGTCACACCCGTGTTTAATCCACTTTTTGCACCAACCACAAAGGAATCAAAAACAGTCGTGTCCTTTTCTTTAAATTTTCTTTCTTGAACAAAGGAAAAGACTAAGGTAAATGCAATGATTCCAATCAAAAGTAGCCCCGAGAAATTACCTGTAAAATAATTCTTTCCAATGATATCTAAACTATTGACATACATCAACAAACCAATTATCGCCGCTATAATAGAAAAAATAGCTATCAGAATTGATGCACTTTTAAAATTTATGCGTTGTCGTATTCCCACGATTATAAATGCAGCGATCGTACCGATAAACGAAGTAATGATACAAGGCAACATAACATCTGCAGGGTTTGAAGCATTTTGAGCTGCTCGATAGCCAATAATAGAAGTAGGAATTAAAGTTAAACCTGCGGCATGCAAACACATAAACATGATTTGAGCATCACTTGCCTTTTCTTTATCTGGATTAATTTCTTGTAAACTTTGCATGGCTTTAAGACCAAACGGTGTTGCAGCGGAATCTAAACCGAGAAAATTTGCTGAAAAATTAAGGGTCATGTAAGAAATGGATTCGTGATTTTGAGGAACACTTGGAAACACTTTTACAAAAAATGGACTTAATCTTCGTGCTAATTTTTCTGTGGCTCCAGAATCAATTAATAATTGCATAATTCCACAGAAAAAAGCTAAATAAGCCATTAAAGGCAAAATCAAATCGGTTAAACTATTCTTACATGTTTCGAGCAATCCATCCGATTTCTGAACTCCGGAATAAACTTGAACTGTTTTATTTTTAAATACATAGGTGGTATCCGCATCTTTTTCATTTTTATTCATGACGACGGAGCCTTCCGCTGACTTTTTCAACGAATCCCGCAAAGTAGATGGGAGTTGCCCCATGTATTTCTCTCCAATTAAAACCGGATTGTCTTTTTTTCCATTCAGAACGAAATCTATCGAATAATTCCGCGAAGTAAAAACTCCCGTCACAACAAACAAAATTGACGAGATAAAAATTATGAGCCAAAACCTACTTAATACCATGAGCCTAAGTTCTTAATAAATAACCCCCAATTTTCAGTGGAGAAAAAATTCTATTAACATGTGTTATTGAATACTGAATATAAGAACCAAAAACTCAAATCTTCATTAATTTTGAAATTAATATGTCTTATTTAATTCACAAATCAGAAACGCGAGGTCAGGCCAATCACGGTTGGTTGAATGCCAAACATTCGTTTAGCTTTGCCAGTTGGTATAATCCCGAACGTATTCATTTTGGTGCCTTAAGGGTATTGAACGATGATGTTGTAGCACCTGGAATGGGTTTTGGAACACACCCTCACGAAAATATGGAAATCATAACTATTCCTTTGAAAGGTTCTCTTCGGCATAAAGACAGTATGGGATTTTCAGAAGTAATTTATTCTGGCGAGGTTCAAGTAATGTCAGCGGGAAAAGGAATTTATCACAGTGAATTCAACGAAAGTCAATCTGAAGAAATCAATTTATTTCAAATTTGGATTTTCCCTAATAAGCAAAACGTGGAACCGCGATATGATCAAATCAGTTACGATTGGAATGACTGTCAAAATCGTTTTTTACAACTCGTATCGCCAAATTCAAATGACGATGGCACATGGATTCATCAGAATGCATGGATTCATATTGTGGAAATTTCAGAATTGAAAGAATTAACTTATGAACTTAAAAATCCAAATAATGGCGTTTATCTCATGAACATTGAAG
>JBEIKF010000240.1:0-3765 GCA_040379905.1 Crocinitomicaceae bacterium | reverse complement strand
TATCGTAATTCTTGGAAAAACAAATCGGACCATCATGGAATTTCTTGTTAATACCGGCAATCTCGAAAGGCTGAATGTACTCCAACTTTGTTTCATCAGCAGTAATATCTGCTTGAAAAAGATCTAAAAAATAGCTACCTGTCCAGCCATACTTTTTGCGGTGATTTTCTGATTTTCTAGAAGAATTGAAAATGATTTGATTCTTAAATCGAACGGGATAAAAATCAGCGCCTATAGAATTCACGTTTCCCATATTTTTTATCGAAATGGGCTGATCTGTCGCCCGATCATTTTCTATAAGTTCAAAAGAATTCTTAAGAAATAATCCCTTTGGATCCTCGGGTTTGATCGATAAGTATTTTTCAACTTGTGCCTTTGCTTCTGGGATTTTACCATTGGTTCTAAGCGTTCGTGCATATTCCAAGTAATAATTTGGATCAGAATATGTTCCAAATTCATCCACTTTAGCAAATGCTGATTCTTCATCTCGAAAATGCGCGCTCATTTTTCGATAAGATTGTCCCAGTCGATAATATAAATCTGCGGATGGTTTGCGGTTGATTCGCTTTTGATATGCGGTGGATGCTTTGGCATAATTCCATTTATTAAAAAGACGATCTGCCCTACTCTCTTGCGATTTTAAGGTGAAAAGAACGAGTTGGATTGTGATTAGAAATAGTATTTTTTTCATGACGTAAGGTTTTAGAAAAATCGTGGATTTGACATTTTTGTTTTTACCGGATTGAAGTCCCAACCGAGCATAATTTCATGACTTCCTGCGCTGTTATAGGATTTGTTTTGATTTAAGAAATAATCGAACGCGTATCCAACTCGAAAAAAGCGTGTGAATTCATATTGGAAAATCCCAACTAGCATGTTATCTGTTCCTGGAATACTTATGCGATCGGCAAAACGATATCCCAATCCGAAATAATAGTGCTGCTTATAAATCGCAACCGCATTCAAATCCAATACGGCTGAATTCGCCTGAGCAAGCTTCACCAAAACGGATGGTCGAAGGTTAAATTCTCCATTTATTGGAACTACAATTCCTGAAGTCAAATAGTATTGCCTGTAAAATTTAGCCAAATCAGAACCAGCATTGGTGGAAAGTCCAAACTTTGATTCCATCAAGTGATTGATACTGAATCCCGCATAGAATCGTTTTTGATAATAATACAAGCCAACGGCCGCATCAGGAACCCAATTTGTAGTTCTCGTTTGCGTAAACGCTAAATCGTTTTCATCTGGAACGTTAATCCGATCCCAGTCCACTTTCAAATTACTAAGCATACCCGTCACACCAAATGAAAGTTTTGATTCTTTCGATAAGGGTAAATGATAGGCATAACTCAAGTTCAAACCTGTATTTCGCATTGGTCCAGCATTGTCGTTATAAAGTTGAAAACCAAGTCCAATTCGACTATTCGGTATTGCACTATGCAAACTAAATGTTTGTGTGCTAGGAGCATCGTTCATCGCAGCCCACTGACTGCGATGAACCATGGTTCCTGAAATGACCTCTCGACTTCCCGCATAGCCTGGATTGACATATACGGGATTGAAAAAATACATTGAGAAGCCTGCATCTTGCTGTGCAAACGACGTTGCGGCAAGAAAAACTGATAGTATTATTTTTATCTTTTTCATAACTCACGTTTTAGGATTTATTTATCTTTCTATGAAAACCCAACCACGTTTTTCCGTCCTGTCGTATTCGAGGATGTAATAATAGGTTCCGTCTCCAAGCTTATCACCATTCATATTTTCTCCTATGAATCGATTTGTAGAATTATTATAATCTTCTGTCTTCCATACCACAACTCCCCATCGGTTGATAATTCTTACAACATTGTCGGGCCAATAATCCAAAATCGGGATTTTCCAATAGTCGTTTTTACCATCATCATTTGGAGACAAAGCATTATAGAAGTCAATAATTGGCTCAAGTGACAATAGTTGAATTGAAGTATCCACGCCACATCCATTCGAAACAATCAACATAACTGTATAGTTATCAAAAGTCGCGTAATCGTGAATTGGATCCATTTCTGTTGATGTTTCACCATCACCAAAATACCATATCAAATCAGTTTCATTTTGAGAAAGATTGAAACATTGGAAGTTTAAAGCCCCAGGACCATCTTCTGTCATATTAAACTCTGAAATTGGAAGTGGAGTGACATTTAAGTTTGTCGTTACAAGTGAATCACAACCATTTATTGAAGTTAACATGTCTGTATAAACTCCTGTTAAATTTTGGTATGCCCCGCCAATGAAAATACTATCTCCTTCACAGATTGTAACCGTAGTCTCATTTTGATAAATAGGGTTTACTACTAAAGCGTAAGAAATAATTGAGTCACATCCTCGACTAGAAATCAAGCTATCAATGTAAATTCCTGTTTCATCACGAAAGGCTCCTGCAAGGAAAATGCTGTCTCCTTCACAAATTGAAATGGTTTGCAGCAGGTTGTATGGTTTGTATACCTTTAACTTCGTTTGAATAATTGAATCGCAGCCATTTTGTGTTTGTAGGGTATCAAAATAAATTCCGGGAACGCTCACATAATTGCCTCCTAATAGAACGCTATCTCCATTACAAATTCCTAAATTGACGGTTGTGATGGTTTCGGGTAAAAAATTCAACGTTGTACGAATAATTGAATCACATCCGAGATTTGTCGTTAGCGAATCGTAATAAATACCCGGTTCCGTTTGGAATTCTCCATAGACAAAAACACTATCACCATAACAGAAAGTAAGCTCAATGTCAATTATTTCAACTGGATTAACTATAAGAACATTGTATAAAATCGAGTCACATCCATCGTTATTCGTTAACGAGTCGACATAAACTCCGGGTTCTGTTCGATATTCCCCTGCTAGCAAAATACTATCGCCTTCACAAATTGCGACATAATTGTTTCCAACCAAAACAGGTAGAATTGTCAAATTAGTTGTGATTATGGAATCGCATCCTTTTTGAGTGGTTAAGTTTTCCGTATAAATCCCTGCTATATCGCGATAAGCCCCCGCTAAAAGGATACTATCTCCTTGACAAATAGCTGTGCTTTGATTTATAGAGTATACAGGATTAACAGTCAACGTTGTTCTCAAAACTGAATCACAACCTTTGTTTGTGGAAAGTGTATCAAAGTAAATTCCAGCTGTTGTTTGACTTGCACCTCCCAACAAAATACTTTCTCCTTGACAGATTTCAGCTGTTAGGTTTGTTAAATAAACCGGATTTACAGTCAACGTAGTCCTTAGAACTGAATCACAACCTTTGTTTGTGGAAAGTGTGTCGTAATAAATTCCAGCAGTCGTTTGACTTGCGCCTCCCAACAAAATACTTTCTCCTTGGCAGATTTCAGCAGTTAGGTTGGTCAAATAAACCGGATTTACGGTTAACGTGGTTCTTAGCACTGAATCACAGCCTTTATTGGTTGATAAGGTATCAAAGTAGATTCCGGCTGTTGTTTGATTGGATCCTCCTAACAAAATGCTTTCGCCTTGACAAATTTCAGATGTTAGGTTCGTCAAATACACTGGATTAACTGTCAACGTAGTTCGAAGAACCGAATCACAGCCTTTGCTTGTTGAAAGTGTATCGAAATAAATTCCAGCCGTCGTTTGACTCGCTCCTCCCAACAAAATGCTTTCACCTTGACAAATTTCAGCGCTTAGGTTGGTCAAATAAACTGGATTTACGGTTAACGTAGTTCTCAGAACTGAATCACAACCTTTGTTGGTTGAAAGTGT
>JBEIKF010000239.1:0-3767 GCA_040379905.1 Crocinitomicaceae bacterium | reverse complement strand
TCTTTCAACTCGTCATTCATAAAGATTTCGAATTCATCGACAACTGGGTTTGGATAAATTGAAATTTGGTGAAAATTCTCATCATTCATACCCGCATCTAAATCTCGCATGCATCTTATTGAGTATCCACTTTGTTTTTTGGAGAAATTACGAATCATTTCATCAGAGTCATTTTTCAATGATCTATACCAAGCCCATGTTCCATCTAGCTCACTTGATGTCCAAAAAAATGCATATGTATTTAAATTATTGAAATAACCCTGATTGTACCGACAACCTCCGGCAATTGCTGAAAAATTAATTTCATTCGTAGCACCAATATTTGGAGCAGACCAATGTTGACTGCTTGTTGATTTTAATTTACCGCCAGCAACAGCAAGCCCTCCGATGTAGTTTGAAAACTTTGACCAATCTAATTCAGTTGGCACTCTCCAACCCGATGGACAAATATTTCTGTCAGATTCAACAGAATAGAAGTTATACAAATAACCTAATTGATTGACGTTACTCAAATTATTTGAATAGGCTGTATAGCAAGGGGTTTCACTCGTTGCCCAGACTTGCTGATTTTCACAATACGTCAGTTCGGTGCCATCTGAAAAACGGTTTACAGAAAGATTTGTTGCCATCCACTCTTGTCCATTTCCTAGCACAATTGTTTCATTCATGTTTCCTTCAACATCCATGACGCCATTGCCCGAAAAATAAGTTTGACTTTGAACAAAACAGCCCAATGGAAATAAAATTATGCCTACAAAAAGTAATCGAAAGAATACCATTGTAACAAACTTAACAATTGTCAGATACATTAACGTTGCTTGGTATTGATACTTTATATATACAATTGAATTAACAACTAATTTGACCTAAAAACAAATTAAATAGTCAGGTTAACAAACTCATAAAGAAATCAATTTGATTATTCTGTAATTAATATACTCTGATGAAATTTTGCAAATGGATCAAATATTCATTTAATTCGGTCAATAATCGCCAGCATAATTCTGCTCGGTTCATTTGCGAGTTGTTCAAATCCAAATGCTAAGAAAATCAATCCCTATGAACATACCGCGCCATATGAAATTCAGAAACACTTCGATCATAAAATCAAATGGGATGCCGTTAAACAAGAACGATGGAAAAAAAGATGTCTATGGATTGATTCAATTGGCGATGATAAATTCATCGTAATTCGGCATGAAAAGGGAATAAAACCTCCTAGTTCCAAGTAACCAAACTACCTACTTCGATAAGTGCATATTTCGCTCCGAATAAACCTTCGTGAAGAAAGGATCTTTCAGGTTCTTAATGAAACGAATGGCCTCTCCAGTTGATTTCATCTCAGGGCCTAATTCCTTTTTGACATCAGGGAACTTTTCATAAGAGAAAACTGGAATCTTAATCGCATAGCCTTCTTTCCGTGGATTGAAATTAAAGTCGGTTACTTTGTTAACCCCCAACATGACTTTAGTAGCATAATTCACATAAGGCTCATCATATGCTTTTGCAATGAAAGGAACCGTTCTTGAAGCACGTGGATTCGCTTCAATTACATACACTTTATCATCTTTTATGGCGAATTGAATATTCAATAAACCGACAGTTCTCAATTCAATAGCAATTTTCTTGGTAATATCTTCGATTTGCGTCATAACGAAATCACCTAAATTGTATGGAGGTAAAACGGCATAGGAATCACCAGAGTGAATTCCGGCAGGCTCGATGTGCTGCATAATTCCAATGATGTAAACATTTTCACCATCCGAAATTGCATCCGCTTCTGCTTCAATCGCCCCACCAATAAAGTGATCTAACAAAATTTGATTGCTTCCCATTTCATTGATGATGTCAACCACGTGGTGCTCCAATTCTTCCTTGTTGATGACGATTTTCATTTTTTGCCCTCCAAGGACGTAGGATGGTCTAACAAGTAATGGGAATCCCAACTCATCAGCCAATTGTAAAGCTTGTTCAGCGCTTTCAACCACACCATATTTAGGGAACGGAATGTTGTTTTTCTCCAACAACTTCGAAAAACGTCCGCGATCTTCCGCTAAATCCAAGGCATCGAAACTGGTCCCAATGATTTTTATGCCATATCGATTGAGTTTCTCTGCGAGCTTTAATGCCGTTTGTCCTCCCAACTGAACGATAACACCTTCTGGCTCTTCGTGTTGGATGATGTCGTAAATATGCTCCCAAAATACTGGCTCGAAATATAATTTATCCGCCGTATCGAAATCAGTTGAAACAGTTTCCGGGTTGCAATTGATCATAATCGTTTCGTATCCGCATTCTTTTGCTGCCAAAACGCCATGAACACACGAATAATCAAATTCAATTCCTTGTCCAATTCGATTAGGCCCTGACCCTAAGACAATGATTTTCTTTTTATCTGAAACGACGCTTTCGTTTTCATATTCAAACGTAGAGTAATAATAGGGTGTTTGTGCTTCAAATTCTGCTGCACACGTATCAACAAGTTTGTATACACGATTAATGCCGAATTCCATTCTCTTATTATGAACTTCAGATTCCAAACACCTTAATAAATGAGCAATTTGACGATCGGCATAACCTTTTTGCTTGGCTTCAAAAAATAATTCTTTCGGAAGATTTTCAATGTGATACTTTTCAATCTTTCGCTCTAGTTTAATGAGATCTTCAATTTGTTTTAAGAACCAAATATCAATTTTTGTTTTTTCGACAATGGTCTTAAACGGAATCCCAAGTTTTATCGCATCGTAAATATGGAAAAGTCGGTTCCAACTCGGGTGACTTAACGAATGTAAGATTTCATTTTGATTGGTCAATTCACGTCCATCTGCCCCAAGTCCATTTCGGTTAATTTCTAACGACTGACAAGCTTTTTGAAGTGCTTCCTGAAAAGAACGTCCAATTCCCATTACCTCTCCAACGGACTTCATCTGCAAACCGAGTTCGCGATTCGTCCCAGGGAATTTATTGAAATTCCAACGTGGAATTTTAACGATTACATAGTCTAATGTGGGCTCAAATAGTGCGGAAGTCGTTTTTGTTATTTGATTTTTCAATTCATCCAAATGATAGCCAATTGCCAACTTAGAAGCGATTTTTGCAATTGGATAACCTGTAGCTTTTGATGCCAACGCGGAGGATCGAGAAACACGCGGATTAATTTCAATCGCAATAATGTCCTCATTTTCATCCGGTGAAACTGCAAACTGAACGTTACAACCGCCTGCGAAATTTCCAATTGAGCGCATCATTTTAATGGCCATGTCACGCATTCTTTGGAAAGTCGTGTCAGACAATGTCATAGCTGGAGCTACGGTAATCGAATCACCCGTGTGAATTCCCATCGGATCAAAATTCTCAATCGAACAGATGATTACAACATTATCGTTCGCGTCGCGAAGTAATTCCAACTCGTATTCTTTCCAACCAATCAATGCTTTATCGATCATTACCTCATGAATTGGAGACAGTTGTAGTCCTCTCTCTAGAAGATTATCGAATTCCTTCGGCTCATAAAGTATAGATGCACCTGAACCTCCAAGCGTGTAAGACGGACGAATGCAAAGTGGAAACCCAAATTCTTGAGCAATTTCTTTACCCTCCAAAAATGATTTTGCCGTTTTTTGAGGTGCCATCGGAACACCAATTTTAATCATCAGATCTCGGAATGCCTCACGATTCTCAGTAATTTCAATCGCATTGATATCGACACCAATTATTTTAACATCGTGTTCTTCCCAAATCCCCATTTCATCGCACTTGATGCACAG
>JBEIKF010000238.1:0-3768 GCA_040379905.1 Crocinitomicaceae bacterium | reverse complement strand
GCGAAGTTGATTGCGACATCAAATCGTCCCAACTTAATCTGGGTTTTAGATGAATATCGTTCAACAATCTTATTGATTGATATTGTGAATGATAAAATCATCCAACGAGTCGAAAATATGAAAGGAATTCTAAATGAAACAGCTGATTTTGTTGACTTAATTGAGAAAGATAACTTCCTTTACCTGACTTTAGCGAATGGTAAAGTATTTGAATTTGATCAGATGCTTTCTGAAACAGGATTGCAACTAGAAAATTTCGCACAGATTTCGAGTGGCAAAGGTCAACAAGCTTTTTATCTAAACAATAATCAAATCAATATTCTGAATCTGTCCTCTAATGAGACAAAATCAATAAATTCTCCTGAAAAAAATGTAATTGATTTCAAAATTCAAGGAGATTTTTTATATTTTCGTTCTGAAAGAATTATTTCCAAATATTCAGTCAAATAAGCTGGAAATTTCGGTGCTCAATTCGTAGTTTTATTTTAATTTTATCTTTCTTAAAAAATCGATTATGCATATTGCTGTAGCAGGAAATATTGGCTCTGGGAAAACGACCTTAACAAACATGCTTTCAAAGCATTATGGTTGGGAAACACATTTTGAAGATGTCGATCAAAACCCTTATTTGAATGACTTTTATCACGATATGCAGCGTTGGTCTTTCAATCTGCAAATCTATTATTTGAATAGTCGATTTACCCAGATTCAAGAAATCAAGGAAACGAAACATACAGTTATTCAAGATCGCACGATATACGAGGATGCCTTTATTTTTGCTCCTAACTTGCATTCGATGGGTTTGATGACAACTCGCGACTTTGAAAATTATTTTTCGCTTTTCAATTTGATGGATTCATTCGTTTCTGCTCCGGATTTGTTAATCTATTTGCGTGCGAGTGTTCCAACGTTAGTAAATCAAATTCAATTACGTGGTCGTGATTACGAAGAAAGCATTCGATTGGATTACTTAAAAAGATTGAATGAGCGATACGAAGCTTGGATTTCTACTTATGATAAAGGTAAACTATTAATCATTGATATCGACAACAATCGTTTCCCTGAAAGCCAAGAGGATTTGGGTAAAATCATCAATTCGATTGATGCCGAAATCAACGGTTTATTCTAATTGCGATAAATGATTGTCGTAACAGGTGCTGCAGGTTTCATAGCCAGTTATTTGGTTGGCTACCTTAATGAAAAAGGTCACGAAGATTTGATTTTGGTGGATGATTTCTCACGTGAGGATAAAGTTCCCAATTACGCCAATAAAAATTACATTCAGAAAATAGACCGAACCGATTTCTCCAGTTGGCTAAGAAATAACCAAGAGAAAATTGACATTGTTTTTCACCTTGGGGCTAGAACGGATACAACCGAAATGTCTGTTAAATTGTTCAACGAGCTCAATCTGAATTATTCAAAAGAAATTTGGACGATTTGTTCAGAGAAACAAATTCCGTTGGTATATGCCAGTAGTGCTGCGACTTACGGTGGGGGAGAGTTTGGCTACGATGATAACCAAGATGTTATTTCGAAATTGAAACCTTTAAATCCATACGGAGAATCAAAAAATGATTTTGATAAATGGGTTTTGACTCAAACGAATAAGCCTCCTTTTTGGGCTGGATTGAAGTTTTTCAATGTTTATGGTCCAAACGAATACCACAAAGGCAGAATGGCAAGTGTGATTTTTCATACGTTCAAGCAAATCAAGGAGAACGGTAAAATGAATTTATTCCGTTCGCATAATCCAAATTTCAGTGATGGTGGTCAGTTGCGCGATTTTGTTTACGTCAAAGATGTTGCGAGTGTTTGCGAATACCTGATGAATGAAAAGCCACAATCGGCGATTTATAACTTGGGATCTGGAAAAGCAAGAACGTTCTTGGATTTAGCTACCTTGACATTCAAAGCCTTGAATTTGGAGCCTAAAATCGAATTTGTTGACACACCAATTGACATTCGGGATAAATATCAGTATTTTACGGAAGCCAACATGTCAAAACTTATTGAATCAGGTTACTCCAAACCATTTTATTCGTTGGAAGAAGGCGTATCAGATTACGTAAAAAACTTCTTGGTTCCAAGATTCAAATGAAATCAAAGACGATTCATGTGCTTACGGTTATCTGTGCTTGTTTGTTGATTATATCTGCTGTGTTTTTCTGGATACTCATAAGTCTCGAAATAAAATACGTCGACGGGAAAGGCTTAGTCCGTTTATATTGGCTGAACGATTTCTCAGCGTTTTCAACTATTTTCTTGTCTGTGTCAATCGCAATTCTTCAATTGTTGAGGCCAAGGAAAAAGGAAACTCAAAATGATATTTTAGATTGAAACTTGAAATCGGTTACTACAAATCGAAAGTTACCGTAAACCTCGTTATTTCGTTGTCTGAATAAACGTCAATAGATGCGTTGTGATCAGTTAGAATATTTTGTACAATACTTAATCCCATTCCAGAACCACTTTTCTTTTCTTTGGTTGTGTAAAATTTATTAAACATATTTTTTTGGACATCCTCTGGTATTTTAGGTCCATTGTTTTCAAATGAAATTTGAAGCTTATTTTCTTCAATTTTTGAGAAAATACCGATGTATTTTTGATCTTGCTCATCCATTGCCTCAATTGCATTTTTCAATAAATTCGACCAAAGTTGAAATAGTTTTACATCAAAACCTACCATTTCGATTGATGGGTCGATTTCTAAACGCAAATCTACTCCATGTTCAAGCTCATATCGGAACACCCCTAGAACAGTTGAAATATTCTCTTTTAGATTGAACAATCGCTTTTCATTAAAACTATTTTCACCTTTAATGAATGACCGAACGTCTTGAACTACTTTAACTGCCTTGTCACTTGAGTTTTTAATCGTTTCAAGTTGATTACAGGCTTGATAAATCTGATAAAATACATCTGCAAATAAAAGTGGATTTGAAGATGAGAATATTCGAGAAAGAATTTCTTCGTCATTTAAAGAAATCCTCGCTCTAACTGCCAACTCTGCAATGCTAATGAGAATTTGTTCATCTAGATTTTCATAATGTGATTTCAAAAAATCAATGAATAAAGCCTTCTCTTTTCGCAATTGTAATCCTCCTATAAAATTCTCCACGTCCCTTGTTGGAGCATTCTCGAGTATATATTTCAACTCATCTGAGCTTAAATAATTTAGTTCTTTTGACATAATATGGTCAATCATGTAACGTACATTATCCGCTCCAACTCGTATTGTCCCTAACGGAGTATTGAGGTCGTGCGCTATTCCTGCAGAAATTTCACCAATTGTCGCAAGTTTATCCTGCTCAACCAAAGATTTTGATAAATCAAGATTTCTTTTTGTGTTTTCCAATACCTTGTATTCAAGCGTTTCATTCATTTTTTGAATGTTTAACCTCGATTGATTGATTTCATCTATGTATTTGAATCGTTTATTAATGTTGTTTAACATTTGAGCAAATAATTTCAAGATTTCTAATTCATCTTTGGAAATGTTTAAATCTTTGGAGTAAATATCAAATCCTACAAAAGCGATTAATTCATTTGAATCGATAATTGGAATTGAAATAGTACCTTTTATTCCCTTTGACTGAATCAAATTATCTTCTTTGATGATTTCATTTTGCAATTTAACATCACTTATTACTATTTCACCAATTTTGTGTTTATTATATGTTACAGAAACAGAATCTATTGAGAAACGCTGAATAAATTCTTGGTTGAATTCTTCCGATGTTGAACCGCGAGAAAAGACGTATTCAT
>JBEIKF010000237.1:0-3770 GCA_040379905.1 Crocinitomicaceae bacterium | reverse complement strand
TGTTGCCAGGCATTTTTCAGAATTGTTTCCTCAAAGAGTGGAATTGGTAAAGTAGAAATTGAGCGTGAAGGATTTAAAATTGTCATTAAAGGGGGAAATGTTTCTGGAAATGAGCCAATTTATGTGCAAGCGCCTCAACCTATTGCAGTTCAACCAATGACAACAGTTCCGGTTGCAACTTCTACTCCGGTTATAAACGCACCGAATTCAACTCCGGCAGCAATTGCCGAAACTAATGATGATTCGAAATACATTACGGTTAAATCTCCAATGATTGGCACTTTTTATCGTACACCTGGTCCGGATAAAGACCCATTTGTAAATGTAGGTTCAACGATACAAAAAGGAGATAAACTATGTATTATTGAAGCGATGAAAACATTCAACGAGATTGAAGCTGAAATATCCGGGAAAATCGTGAAAGTTTTAGTTGACAACTCAAGTCCCGTTGATTATGATCAACCCTTATTTTTAGTTGATCCTTCTTAAATTCGGATTTGCAAAAACAACATAATAATTCCACTATGTTTAAGAAAATATTAGTTGCTAATCGCGGTGAAATAGCGATGCGTGTGATTCGTACATGCAAAGAAATGGGAATTAAAACCGTCGCCGTATATTCAACTGCCGACAAGGATAGTTTACCTGTTCGATTCGCGGATGAAGCAGTATGCATTGGTCCACCGGTGAGTAAATTATCTTATTTGTCGATTCCTAATATAATGGCTGCGGCAGAAATAACAAATGCTGATGCCATCCACCCTGGATATGGTTTTTTGTCTGAAAATGAAGAATTCTCAAGCGTTTGTCAAAAACATGGTATAAAATTCATCGGGGCGCTTCCTGAGCAAATCGCGGGTATGGGTGACAAAGCGACAGCAAAATCAACGATGATTGCGGCTGGAGTGCCTTGTATTCCTGGATCAAAAGGATTATTGAAAGACTTGAATGACGCGAAAAAAACAGCAAAAGAAGTTATATATCCTATAATCCTCAAAGCAACTGCTGGTGGTGGTGGAAAAGGAATGCGTATCGTTTGGAAAGAGGAAGATATTGAGGCTGCCTGGGATTCTGCTCGTCAAGAAGCTGGGGCTGCTTTCGGTAATGACGGCATATATATGGAAAAGTTCATTGAGGAACCTCGACATATTGAAATTCAAATTGCTGGTGACCAATACGGAAATGCTTGCCACCTATCTGAAAGAGATTGTTCCATTCAACGACGTCATCAAAAATTGGTTGAAGAGACACCTTCACCTTTTATGACAGATGAATTGCGTGAAAAAATGGGTGAAGCCGCTATTAAAGCTGCCAAAGCAGTTAAATATGAGGGCGTTGGTACAGTTGAATTTTTGGTTGACAAAAATAGAGACTTCTATTTCATGGAAATGAACACTCGAATTCAAGTTGAACATACGATTACAGAGGAAGTTATTGATTTTGACTTGATAAAAGAGCAAATCTTAATCGCAGCAGGAAAACCTATTTCGGGTAAAAATTACTTTCCACACATGCACGCCATTCAGTGTCGTATTAATGCAGAAGATCCGTATACAGATTTTAGACCATCACCGGGAAAAATTACCGATTACCATTGTCCCGGAGGTCACGGCGTTCGCATCGATTCGCACGTTTACTCAGGCTATACCATTCCTACAAATTACGACTCAATGATTTCCAAACTAATTGTAGTAGCTCAAACGCGTGAGGAGGCAATCCTTAAAATGAAAAGAGCATTGGATGAATACATAATTGAGGGTGTAAAAACGACTATTCCATTCCATCAGAAATTAATGGCAAATGAAGATTTCAACAAAGGTAATTTTACAACCAAATTCATGGAAACCTTTGAATTTTAAAATTTTAAACCCATCTGAAAAACCAGGCTTAATGTCTGGTTTTTTTTTGTTTGCATGTTTAATTTTTAATAATTATCGGATATGAATAAATTTTAAATCTTTTCTTTGTAATTCAGTTATGAAAATCATCGCTTATTTAATTATATTATTGGAAGGAGGGGCTCTTCTGTCATATGAATTGATGGCAGCTAAAATGTATACACCACATGTTGGGTCAACTCTTTATGTTTGGACTTCTATCTTGACATTAACGCTCATTTCATTGGCCATATCATACCGTTTTAGTCAATTTTTAATCGAAAGAAAACTGTGGAAAATTTTACCAATTTCTTTGCTCATTTCTGGTCTTTACATTTTGATGATCGTTTATACAAGAAATGAAATATTAGCTTTGACATACCACATGGAGCTAAAAATAGCTTCCCTTTTTACAGGAACAATATTGTTATTCATTCCGATTTTTTGCATGGGAATTACTTCGCCTATGATTTCAGTAAAGCTCGCAAACATTGAAAAAACCAGCTCTGACCAAAATTTCGGGAATTCAGCAGGAATTATTTATGGAATTGGGACGTTATCTGGTGTGATTTCAACCTTATTGTGCTTGTTTATTCTGATGCCATGGATAGGCGTAAATTTTGTTATCATAATTTTAGCATTAATGCTCATATTATCTAGTATTCTGAGTTATTTTTTGATTAAAAAACAACATGACTAAAAGAGCTTTATTAACAATCGCTTTCTTAGAAGGAGGACTCGTAATGCTGCTCGAGCTTGTGGTTCCGCATGTTTTGGTTCCCGTGTTAGGAAATTCAGTTGAAGTGTGGGCAAAGCTAATTTTGCTTTCAGTTGGTGGTTTAGCAATTGGTTATTTCATCGGGGCTTCGATGTCAAGGCAATTCTCACGAAACAAATTATTTTCACTTTTAATGACGGCCTTTCTTTGCCAACTTATCTCATACATCATTATACTTCTCTCGAATTATAAACAACTATTTGGAGATGAAGTCCTCACGGCTTATGCCGTCGCTATTTCAGGATTATTTTTACCTATTATCACAATGTCCTCGATTACTCCAATAATTATTTCTGGAGTTTCAAAAGAAACAAATAATACGGGGATGGTGTTTTCGTATTCTACTTTGGGAGGGATACTTTTTACTTTATTGACCGGATTTATATTTATTCCTGAATTGGGCCTTGTTAAAACAATTCAAATTTTCTTAATTGCAATTTCGATAATGGTCATAATTGTAGCTTGGAAAAATAAAAAACGGATAATAACCTATTCATCCTATACCGGATTTGTCATATCCCTTTTAATTATTCTTATAGGGAATCCTCCAATTGAAACAAAAGATTTACAAGTATTAGAAATGAAAGAGGGACTCAATGGACAGTTAATGGTTGTTGAGAAAAAAGTGAACGATACCATTAGCGAGCGCACACTTTTTATTAATAGAATGGGACAAACATGGCTTCGTATATTTAACGGACAAAATGTAGCGTCGGTTTGGTCTTATCCGAGTATTGTAAAATCATTAGCAAGCTATCACGGAAATGAACCATCAAACGCTTTGGTTCTCGGATTAGGAGGAGGAATTGTGCCATTATTTTTAGGAGATAAATCACAATTAAATTATACAATTGACGCTGTTGAATTAGATAAAGATGTTGCTTCATTTGCCCGAGATTATTTCTTTTTAAATTATGAAGTTAACGTGATAGAAGATGATGCGCGAAGGTTCTTAAATGCGAATGAAAAAAAGTATGACTTAATCGTAATGGATATTTTCAATGGTGAAATTGCTCCATCGCATGTTTTGAGCACGGAAGCACTGGACCGAGTTAAAAAATCATTGAGTCAAAACGGATTTGTTATCATTAATTTCAATGGTCAAATTTCTAGCG
>JBEIKF010000236.1:0-3786 GCA_040379905.1 Crocinitomicaceae bacterium | reverse complement strand
CAAGATTACATTAAGGATGTAAAATCAGGTGACTTTCCAAATGAGTCCGAGCAGTATTGATGTATGCGTTTGCTAACGATCTTATCAGTTTTCTTCATTTTTTCCTGTTCAACTAAGTCGGACAATTCGAAACAAGATTTTCAGAAAACTAACAATAGTTGTGAATTCAGTAAATGGCTGAGAATCGAGGAGCGACAAGATTCCACAATCATTCAAATCATTCATCCAGATCGAAATAAAGTTGTTGAACGTCTGGCTTTTGCATCTAACTCCAAACAGAATTCAAAAATTGCAGCTTTTTCCGCAACGCATTTGGGAATGCTCTGTGTGTTTGAACAACAGAATTCTGTTGTAGCAGTTGCGGATGAAAAATTGGTTTATGATGCAAAAATTTTAAAACAAATTAAATCAAATAAAACGATTTCGATTGGAGCGGAAGAACAATTGTCGATTGAGCGTATATTATTATGTAAGACAAACTATTTGATTTACAGCGCTTTTTCAGGAGAAATTAAAGAAGCTGAGCGATTGAAGAAAATGGGGGTAAAATGCATTCCAAATTTTGATTGGCGGGAAACGCATCCCTTGGGCAGAGCGGAATGGATTCTTCTTTTTGGATATTTGACCGGAAAACAAGAACGTGCGAAAGAAATTTTCAAAGAAATTGTCCGAGAATATCGCGCCATTCAAAAGAAAGTAAAAGCGACTTCATCTCAAAAAGTGATTTCTGGAAATTTCATAAACGACTATTGGTATGCGCCCGCTGGAACTAGCTTTCAAGCGCAGATGTTTAGGGATGCCGGAATCAATTACATTTATCAAAATTCCAAAGGAACTGGTAGTTTGGAATTGTCAAGAGAAAAAATTGTTTCATCGACTGATGAGGTTCAAATTTGGTTGAATCCTGGTTTTGCGACCAAGAGAGACATTCTTCAAGCAAGTCCAAAATCCAAGTATTTACCGTTTTTCGCGAAAGCAAAAATCTATTGCACTGCTAAGAATTTGAATAAGTTTTGGGAGTTGGGATCCATTCAGCCGCACTTGATTTTAAAGGATTATTACTATATTGCAAATGGAATCAATTTAGATCAATTGCATTTTTTTAGTCCGGTTGAGTGATAAGCAAACGAATTCTCATATACATTCTAATCATTTCGGTTCTTTTGCCGATAGCAGTTGTTTTACACTTAAATTCAGGTCAAATTGCGTTGTCTTTCTCCGATTATTTTCCAAAAGATGTTTCTAATCTTTCGACGAATGAATTGTTGGCGCGCGAATTTCGAATTCCGAGGTTAATTATTACGATTATTGCTGGAAGTGGACTTGCCATTTCGGGGATGTTGATGCAAACTTTGTTTAGAAATCCACTAGCTGGACCTTATGTTTTGGGGATAAATTCAGGAGCAAGTTTGATGGTCGCATTATCGCTGATGACCGGTTTTCATTTGTTTGAAACGGAATTTGGTTTGATCGGAGCGGGCTTGATAGGTGCTTTGCTTTCCGGCCTTTTGATGATGGCTCTGGCATTTCGGTTGAAGTCGCAAATTTCGTTGTTGCTAGTCGGATTGATGTTTGGAAGTTTTACATCGGCGATTGTTTCACTCTTAGAATCGTTAGCCGCAGCTGAAAAGTTAAAAGCCTACACGATGTGGTCTATGGGTTCGTTGCAACAAGTTGAATTTAATCAGTTACCTGTTATTGGAGTTGTTTTTTTGCTAGGATTGGTTCTCACATTCGTTCTCATAAAACCGTTGAATTTATTAGTGATTGGAGAAAAGCCAGCTGAGGTTTTGGGATTGAATGTGATGCAAACAAGGTTTCTGTTAATGGCTATCACAGCGCTTTTCGCCGGACTCATAACCGCATTTTGTGGTCCAATTGCGTTTGTTGGTCTAGCAATTCCGAATTTGACACGTATCTTGTTTCGAACTCAAAATCACGCTTGGTTGATAGTTGGAAATTTAATGATTGGAGCGATATTTTTGCTTTTGTGTGATTCCTTTATTCAATTGATGGAAGGTCGGATTGCTTTACCAATTAACGTGTTGACTTCGTTAATCGGAGCCCCATTTGTTGTATTTCTTCTAATGCGAAAAATCAGATGATTCAATTTAGCCAAACAGAAATCGGATACAAGCAAACGCTCCTGAAAATTGATTCACTCGATTTGCAGGAGGGAAAAGTATACGCCTTGGTTGGAAGAAATGGGGTAGGGAAGTCCACGCTTTTGCAATCGATGGCTAAATTGCTTTCACTCATTTCTGGAGATATTCGCTACGAAGATATTTCACTCAAGAATTTGTCTCGCAACCAAATGGCTCGTTTGATTGCCTTCGTCGAAAGTAAATTTGATGGAGTTGAATATCTTTCAGTTCAAGATTATTTGATGTTGGGTCGTTCACCTTATACCTCCTTAACCGGAAAATTAAGTGACACAGATAAAACTTTCGTTAACGAAATTTCAGAGGAACTTCAGATTACACATTTACTCGAAAAAAGCACCACTGAAATTAGTGACGGAGAGCGACAAATTTGTTCCGTTGCACGCGCCTTAATTCAAGAAACCCCCATCATTTTAATGGACGAGCCAACGGCCTTTTTGGATTTCATCAATCGACAAAAATTGCTGGAATTGTTAATTAAAATCGCCGTTGAAAAGCAAAAGTGCATCGTTCTATCCACGCACGACATCGATTTGTGTTTGGAAAATCAATTGATGTTTATAATCGCAAGTAGGAGAAGAGTGGTGAAAGAGAATTGTACTAAGAAAACCGAATTAATTAATTACTTTTCGCGTTAGTTTTATTAGTTAACCCCACTATTAAATATAATGCTACAGTAATATCGACAATATTCCAAAGTAGTCTGCCTAAAGCAATTTTTTCAAATGGTTGAAAAAGAAGAGCTAAAAGTATGAATATAATAGCATCGAATTTATTTTGTTCTACAAAAGATTTATATGCAAAATAACCAAATCCTAAAAAGCAAGTAAATCGAACGAATTGGAAATACCCGTAAGGCATATTAAAAAGACAACCGACTAAAAGCCCAATTAAAATAATTTTTAGAATTCGATGCATTTAATTTTTATCAAATTCAGATTTCGATATTTGTCTGCCTCCCGAAGCCCTTGGTACATTTGATTCTGTTATTGAAAAGGTTAAAATTAATTCTGAATAGCCATATGAATCATTCCTAACATCAAAAGGATCTCCTTTTCTATAAATTGGGTCTTTACCTGATAAAACAGCTTTCGATTTTGTAAAATAATAACCACTTTCAGTAAAATAAATCGTCCTGCTACCAAATGCATCGATAGAAACAGTTTTGTATAATTCACCTTCTCCGTATCCTTTCATTACTTTAACTGTCATTAAGCGCTTGGAATTGTTTTGAATAGTTAGATTAGCTTGGGCACTAATTTTTAAAGACAAAACGAAAAAAGAAAGTAATAATATTATTTTGATTGATTGAAGCATTTTCTAGATTTGAGTCTAAATTATAAAAAAGTTAAATGCAAAGATAGTTGCGTAATTTTTTTTAAAAGTATTTTTGAAGTAATTATTCTTGAGAATTCTCACAAATAAAGCAACATTTGTTTCATCGCAAATGACGAAGTTTTAGCCATAATGGATTCAAATCCAACATTGAGAAACGGAATTATCAAAAAACTTTCAAAAGAACTTTCTGATCGAGCCGAGCCAACTCGAAAAATGATTTTGCGAAGAAGTTAATGGATTTCGCAGGGAAATAAATTATCAAATCCCTTATAATTTTGTGATTCAT
>JBEIKF010000235.1:0-3788 GCA_040379905.1 Crocinitomicaceae bacterium | reverse complement strand
TTTTGATCAACATCAATGGTAACAATACCCCCATCGTAATTTGAAAATATGGCTAAATTTCCATTTTGATTGCATATCGTTTGACCCAACAAATTAAATGTGGAAAAAATAAATCCTGCTAGAAATAATCTCAATATCATAATTTTTATTTTTTTTAAGACTTCAAAAAATTCATTTTCGTTGCATGCGTTAATACGAGAAGATTTTATGGATTGTATTTGTAACAAGCTCAGCATTCGTTAAAAGCGCAGCCTCAAGAGTTGAATTTAAAGGGATAGCGGGTGTATCTGTTGAACCAACAATAGCAATTGCGGCATCCAATGACTCAAAATTATCGCGTTGCAATCTTCCAGCTAATCCAAGTGAGAAGGAGCATTCGATTGATTCCTCAGTTACGATAATAATTCGCCCATGTTTTCTGCACAAAGTATTCATCGCCTCATGATCTAATGGGTTTAAACTTCTGAGGTCTAAAATTTCTAATTGACCTGGGAAATTTTTCTCTGCTTCCAAGGTCCAATAAACTCCACGGCCATATGTAATTACTCCAATTGATTTTCCACCTTCAATTTGACTTTGATCTGCTTCTAAAACAGTTCTGGCTTTTCCTATTGGAATAACATAATCATCACTTGGTTCTATTGACATCGCACCCTCTGTTCCTGGGATTTTCGACCAATATAAACCTTTATGCTCAAGAATTACCACCGGATTCGGATCATAGAAAGCAGATTTCATCAATCCTTTCAAATCTGCTCCGGTGGAAGGATAAACCACTTTTATTCCTCGAATGTTTGTTAGGACTGATTCGACACTTGATGAATGATAAGGACCTCCAGAGCCGTATGCTCCAATCGGAACTCGAATGACACAACTCACTGGCCATTTTCCGTTCGATAAATAATACGAACGTGAAACCTCCGTAAACAGCTGGTTTAATCCCGGCCAAATATAGTCGGCAAATTGAACTTCAACGATTGGTTTTAAACCTACGGCAGACATTCCGACAGTTGAGCCAATAATGAATGCTTCTTGAATTGGTGTGTTAAAAACGCGGTTATCTCCAAATGTTTGAGCCAAAGTTGCTGCTTCACGAAAAACCCCTCCTAACCTACCTCCAACATCTTGACCATAAAGCAGTGCTTCCGGGTGAGCTTGCATGATTTCTCGAACTGCAAAAAGTGCGGAGTCAACCATGACCGTTTTTTTCTTTCCCTTCGGTTCACGTTCCCCTTTTTCTTCTGTAACTGGGGTCGGAGCGAAAATAAAATTCGTTACACTCTCTGGTTCCGGATCCTCGGCATTCAATGCTCTTTCATAATCAGCATCAACCAATTTCCGAACATCAGCCTCTGTATTTATGAAATAAGCCAAACCAGATCCTTGCTCTTCCAGAAATTTTTTCAACTTCGGATGCGGATCGTCTTTCGCGTCCTCCTCCAAATCATCCCGATACCATTCTTTTCGCACACCAGAAGTATGATGGCCTAACAAAGGGACTTTAGCATGAATTATAAATGGTCTTCTTTCTTTACGAACAATTTCGAAGACCTCTTGGATGCAGTTATAGGATTCTGTAAAATCGCTTCCATCAATGCTTCTTACTTCAATTCCTTTAAATCCTTTAGCATAATATGAAATATCCTGAGCTCTTGTTTCCGCAGCATTTGCAGAGATATCCCAATCGTTATCTTGAACTAAATAAACGATTGGAAATTGCTTCAGCGCAGCCATTTGAAAAGCTTCAGAAACTTCTCCTTCCGTACAAGAGGCGTCACCGAGGGAACAAACCACTACAGGTGCGTCCTCCCATGACCTATATTCAACTAATTTTTCTTTTTCCTTGTATTGAATTCCCATCGCAACTCCTGTTGTTGGGATCGCTTGCATACCTGTAGCGGAGGATTGATGCGGAATTTTAGGCATATCCTCTCGATTCAAGGATGGATGAGAATAATAAGTTCTTCCTCCAGAAAAAGGATCCTCTTTTTTAGCAAATACCTGAAGCATCAATTCGTATGGCGACATTCCAATCCCAAGAAGAATGCTATCGTCACGATAATATGGAGCAACCCAATCTTGAGGTTTCAGCTGCATTCCAACCGCTAGTTGAATTGCTTCGTGACCGCGGGAAGTCGCATGAACGTATTTCGATGTAACTTCCTTGTTTGCCTCATATTTTTCAGCCATTGTTTTGGCCGTAAACATCAATCGGTAGGCTTTCTCCAATTCCCTTTTACTGATACTTTGTTTGTTTTTAGTCATTTCAGATATCATAAGTCAAATATACAAATTCTAACAAACTGCTGAATCAAGTAAAATCAAAGCTCCCGAATCAGCATCCATTTCCACTTCAATTCCAATCGGAAGGGTCCATTTGCTAGCAATATGTCCAATTGGTGAGCCATAGCTTACAGGGATTTTCAAATCTGAAAAATGTTCGCGAATAACCTCAATTGTCGGCATGGATTGCGTAGGATTTTCAGCCAAACACTTTGAACATTGACCGAAAACGACACCATTTAGTTTATCGTAAACATTCGCCAATTTCAAATGCGTCAGAAGTCGATCCACAACATAGGGTTCCTCATTCGTTTCTTCCAAAAACAAAATAGCGTTTTCCGGGATTTCAAAATAGGGAGTGCCAACCAATCCACTTAAAACTGATAAATTTCCACCGATAAGTTGACCCGTAGCCTTCCCTTTATTTATGGTCACAAAGCTATTGACTGATGACTTATCCATCGGTAAGGAACAATTTTCACCCTGGCAAACCACTCGATTAAAAACATCCGTTGAGAAATCATTCCACGTATTGACACCAACCAATCCATGAAAAGTTATGATTCCTGTTTTGATGTAAATGGCATTAAGTAAACTAGAAATATCGCTAAAGCCCATCAAAACTTTTGGGTTTGCTTGAATAACGGAGTAATCTATAAGATCAAGTAAGCGCGCACTACCCCACCCTCCGCGCATAGCAATAATTCCATCAATGGAAGGATCAGCGAAAAAGGACATTAACTCCGATGCTCTTTCTTTATCTGTTCCTGCTAAATATCCTTTTTTCTTGGTTAAGGTTTTACCTAGAACTACCTTAAATCCCATTTTTTTAAGTTGTTGTTCAAATTGCAAAACGTCAGTTGAATCCCAAATTGCGCCACCCGGAGCAGTGACTGCAATTTGATTGCCTTTTTCAAGTTTTTTTGGTTTAATAACATGACTTGAAGTTCGAAAATCGAAAGCCCCTAAATTTATTGTAGGAAATACCATTGCACCTAGGCCAAATATTGAACCAGACTTTAAAAATAGTCTTCTTGTGAAAAAACCCATCTTTCAAAGTTACGAAATGGAAATTTGTAAATTAAATTTCTGTGAGATAAATCGGGTTGAGAGTGGGGAATGTAGAATTGAGAATTTAAAATGTAGAATTGAAAGTGGAGAGTTTAGGGCTGAAAGCACTGACCGGAACGAAGGGGAGCGTCATGTGTTGAGAGTAGAGAATGGCAGATTCACTTCGTGGCTGCCTTTGGCGGTGCAAACTGAATGAAAAGGGGAGAATGTAAAATGTAGAATTGAGAATTGAGAATTGAAAGTGGAGAGTTAAGAGTTAAGAGTGGAGAGTGGAGAATGGAAAATTGAAAGTGGAGAGTTAAGAGTTAAGAGTGGAGAATGGAAAATGTAGAATGTAGAATTTAAATTGGAGAGTAAAGGATTGAGGGTTAAGGTATACGAGTTTTGATTGTTGTAAATTGTTGCAAAAAAGTCCTAAAATCTTAAAGTCCTGC
>JBEIKF010000234.1:0-3792 GCA_040379905.1 Crocinitomicaceae bacterium | reverse complement strand
GACCAATCATTAATTGCATATGGAGTTTCAATTCAAATTTCCCGATAGAGATTTATGGAGAGCAAAAATAATCTCAGAGTTAAAGGAAAACAGTGATCGAATCATTTACAAAAATGAAATAGAGCAAATTGAATTCGAAATAACAACAAGAATAAAAAACTCGTATGGGTTTTCTGATAATCGCAATTCAAACGAATGGAAAAATTGCTTTAAAATTGAAGTTAAGGACGAAATTCAATCGAATCAAATCTGTCTAAAGGCATTAATGCAAGGAGCGACAAGTTTGTTTTTTGAAATTAACAGTTTGAATACAGATTGGAATAAACTATTCAAGGATATTCAATTCGAATATATCAATACAAGAATCTTGTTTTCAGATCGAAATGAGTTACATTCTTTTGAAAACTTTGTTCGAGAGAATAAGATACCGAATATCGACAGAATGATGGATCCACTAACTAGTGGTTTCGAGAAAAATGAGAATCAAACCATATTGCTGAATGGTTTTGAATTGCAACAAATTGGCGCTAACGCTTGGCAAGAAATTGGCATTTTGCTTTCCACCTTTCACGAAATTTTAATTAAGGATGGTTTGAAATTCAATTTTCACATCGGAATCGGGCAGAATTACTTTTTAGAAATTGCCAAAATACGGGCATTAAAATGGCTATGTGATCACCTTTGTGGCATCTATCAGCTTGGTGCTGAAATTCATTTCAGTGCTGAGATTGGATTTATGAACAAATCACTAAAAGATCCTCACACCAATCTATTGCGACAAACTACCGAGGCTATGGCGGCAATTTCAGGAGGTATTTCAGAACTAACAATTCGTCCCCATGATGATATATCTGAAATTGGTTCTAATGATTTTTCAAAAAGAATGGCCTTAAATATTTCCAATATTTTAAAGGAAGAAAGTTATTTCGATTTCGTAAAGGACCCACTAAAAGGAAGCCATATTATTGAATTGTTGACAGAAAATATCGTTTTAAAAGCTTGGGATTTTCTCCGGCAATTGGATGGATTTAAATCGATAAATGAAACATCCAAAATCGATCACATAACAAATTGCATTTCAGAAACTAGAAATAAACGATTGGAAATCTTCAATCAAAAGAAGTTAGAGTTAATTGGAATCAATTCATTTGTTAATTCCAAAGAAGAAAAAAATGCTTGGTCGAATACAAAATCTTATCTGAGTTTACCCTATTTAATTTTCGAAAACAGAGTATAAAATGAAGCGTATAGAACTTGGTGAAATTAATTTTAAGGAATCGGAAGTTGATTTAATACATCGTGTTTCGTTTGAAACCGCAGAAAACATTTCTATTCAGTCTGAATATTCCAAACAAGATGTTGAAGGACTTGAACATCTTAATTATTTATCTGGTATAGAGCCTTATTTAGGTGGTCCTTATGCGTCGATGTATGTTTCAAAACCTTGGACTATTCGTCAATACGCTGGATTTTCAACAGCTGAAGAATCAAACGCTTTTTACAAACGAAATCTAGCAGCCGGACAAAAAGGTCTTTCTGTGGCTTTTGATTTAGCTACGCACCGAGGATATGATTCAGACCACCCCCGTGTTATTGGCGATGTTGGAAAAGCAGGTGTAGCAATAGACTCTATTGAAGACATGAAAGTTCTTTTCAACCAAATTCCACTGGATGAAATGTCCGTATCAATGACTATGAATGGTGCTGTATTGCCAATTATGGCATTCTACATAGCAGCAGCCATGGAACAAGGAGTTGAGATTTCGAAGTTATCAGGCACCATTCAGAACGACATATTGAAGGAGTTCATGGTTCGAAATACCTACATCTATCCACCAGAACCATCCATGCGAATTATTGCCGATATTTTCGAGTATACTTCCCAAAAAATGCCAAAGTTCAATTCGATTTCAATTTCAGGTTATCACATGCAAGAAGCCGGAGCTACAGCAGCAATTGAATTGGCTTATACTTTAGCCGACGGAATAGAATATTTACGAACAGGTTTAAAAGCAGGTTTAAAAATTGATGACTTTGCACCGCGATTGAGTTTCTTTTGGGCTATTGGTATGAATCATCACATGGAAATCGCGAAAATGAGAGCCGGAAGACTGCTTTGGGCTAAACTTGTAAATGAATTCAATCCGGAAAATAAAAAATCAACTGCTCTGCGCACCCATTGTCAAACTTCCGGTTGGTCCTTAACCGAACAAGACCCATTCAATAATGTTGCTCGAACATGCATCGAAGCAATGGCAGCTGCCCTAGGCGGAACACAATCATTACACACAAACGCGCTTGATGAGGCAATTGCCTTACCCACCGATTTTTCAGCGAGAATTGCTCGTAATACTCAAATTTACATTCAAAAAGAAACAGGAATAACATCTTTCATCGATCCATTCGCAGGAAGTTATTACGTTGAAAAATTAACATCTGAACTGGTTAATGAAGCCTGGAAATTAATTCAAGAAGTTGAAGAACTGGGTGGAATGGCAAAAGCAATTGAAACAGGGATTCCAAAAATGCGAATCGAGGAAGCCGCGGCAAAAAAACAGGCTAGAATTGACTCAGCGAAAGATATAATTGTGGGAGTTAACCGTTATCAGATTGAGGAAAAAACCGAAATTGACATTTTAGAAATCGATAACTCTAAGGTTAGAACGAAACAAATTTCTCAATTAGAAGAATTGAAATCAACTAGGAACAATGAACTTGTCAACAAATTATTGATTCAACTAGGAGAAATAGCACAAAACGGGGAAGGAAATTTACTCGAGACAGCTGTTGAATGCGCTTTGGCTCGTTGCACGCTAGGGGAAATTTCACTTGCGCTTGAAAATAAATATGGTCGTTATAAAGCAACAATACGAGCGATTAGTCAGGTATATTCAAAAGAGGCAATGAAAGATGAAGATTTTTTAAAAGCAATTGATTTGGTTGAAAAATTCAGTAAACTAGAAGGTCGGAGACCGCGAATTATGATTGCAAAAATGGGACAAGATGGTCACGATAGAGGAGCAAAAGTAATTGCTACAGCATTCGCGGACATAGGTTTTGATGTTGATATCGGACCCTTGTTTCAAACTCCAGAGGAAGCCGCGAAACAAGCAATTGAAAATGATGTGCACATTCTTGGAGTATCATCTCTTGCGGCTGGACATAAAACTCTTGTACCTGCTGTTATTGAAGAATTGAAGTCTTTGGGGCGTTCAGACATTATGGTAATCGCCGGTGGAGTTATACCACAGAAAGACTACCCCTTTTTGGAGGACGCCGGTGTTTTTGGAATATATGGTCCTGGAACAAAAATTTCAACGGCCGCTCAAGAAATTTTAAATCTACTCATAGCAAGTCACCAATAATATTTATCTTCGGCATAGAAATTGAATGGACATTGTAAAATTTACAAAAATGAAAGAAATTAAGTTATTCCTGTTTATTTTGGTTACCTCTTTCGCGATGGCTCAGCCAAAACTGTCATTTACCGAATCAAAGCAGATTCTTATTTTAGATGACGAAAATCAAAATGAAAACCAAGTTACGTTTAAAGCGAGTTTCATTAATGAAACAAAGAAAACAAGTATGCTTTGGACTATATCAGGAACAAAGGATAAAGACTGGAAATTTGTTAAAGGCAATGAAAAGCTTGAACAGATTACAGTTGAATTCAATAAGGTAGGTGTTTATTCAGTATCAAATACCGTTACTTTCAATAAGAAAATTAAACTTAAAAATGGAACGACTGAAGATGAAGAAGATGAGATTTCAGTTGAAAAAGAAGATTTAATT
>JBEIKF010000233.1:0-3798 GCA_040379905.1 Crocinitomicaceae bacterium | reverse complement strand
TGCAGGTGCCCCAGTTGTATTTGATGCATTGAATATCGCACCAAAAGTTGGGTGATTAGCTGTAATTTGTTCAATTAAATCTTTTGAGTCATATACTAATGATCCAGTTTGTGCATTCCAAATTGAGTATGAACGACCTCCCATCACATGTAATTCATCATAATCACCGTCGCCGTCTGTATCTCCTGAATACTTCAACGCACTTAATCTACCTAGGAACTTATTATTTCTCAGAATCGATTGATCAGGGAAAGCAGTTGCATCTAATACATTATTAAAGGTTGCAGAAGAAATTCTATTAGCGTCTACGACACTTCCAAATTCTCTTGAATCACCTTCATTTGCTGTGAATAATAACCCTTGTCCACCGATTGTTTTGTAAACCATCGCATCCGGCATGTAAGCACCTTTTATAGGTAAATTTCCTGTAATTAAAACAGCACCACTTTGATCTGATGCATCCATAGCATTTCCTGAAGCCCCTGAATAAGAAGAATATCCTAAGGCTGATAGGGAAGTTATTGAGTTTGTTAATAAATCAATAGTGACCAAAGCATTATTTTCTTGAAGAGAAACGTATGCTTTTGAATTATCCTCTGAAACAGCAATGTATTCTGGTTCAAAATCTTGAGCGACTGAAGCAGAAGTTGAGAAAACGCGAATGCCTTGAGCACGTAAAGCGGTTTCTTGGCCATTATATGCTGTAAATCCAACATTCGTAACGTTCGCATTCGTTAGAGCTAAATAACCGGGAGTCAAGTCAATAATTGAAACAGAACCAACTGGGTCATTTGCATAGGTTGCATCTGGCTCTCCTTCATTAGCTGTAAGAAGTTTTGTGTAAGTTTTATTGAAAGTGATCATATCGGGCATCGCACCAACTTCCACCTGATTGATATAATTTCCATTGTAATCAAAAAATACAACCTTACCATTATTTTGCGCGGGAACAGATTCGATAGCACAAGCAATAATACTATCATGAGCTACTATTGAATTTATTCCACCATAAGTCGTTAAGTTAATAGAAGATATCGCAACTGGTGAAGCAGGATTAGCAAAATTCACAATATCCAACTTTCCAGCGATACTATTTGCAATGTACAAACGATCAACTGAAGGATCAAAAGCAACAATCTCTGCTGAATTTGTTCCAGCGGTTCCATTTGAATAAGAACTTAAAAGACTTAGGTTTAATTCATTCGTTGGTGTTGGAGCAACATAGTCGTTATCTTTGATAAAAATAATTTGATAATTATTGGTTGCTGAAATGTTTGCATTCACCCCAGAAAGGATTTTCACCACAATTCGCTCCGCTTTTTCAGCTAATGCATCATCAATGATTGAAATAGGAAGATTGGTAACACCGTTTGTATTAGCAGGTATTGTTAATGTATTAGTCCATGTGTAATCGACATTTTCCAAAGCATCTGAATAAACAGACAAACCGAAAGTTAAATTGATTGCCGCTGCATTCGCGTTTGCAACTGTAATTGGAACATTAAGTATACCGATGTTCTCATTGTACTGAGCAAAATTACTGGCAGAGGTAATTGATACATCTGCTAATCCTTGGAAAGAAACATTGTCAAACCTCCATGTACCTCCTGTAGCTAACAATGTAGGATTTGACGTTTGTCTGAACTCAGTTGTAGACTGGTAATTTGCAGCAAGTATTCGAACCCCAAAATTTGCATTGTTATTTACACCTGTAATTGCTGAAAAATTTACCGAAATACGTCTGTATTGATCTCCTAATCCGTTATTTTGGAAGCGACCATTATCTATTGACCCATTACAAAAAGTTGTATTGGCGCTTGTCATCGTAAAATTTGTCCAAGTTGTGCCATCCAAAGTATATTGAATGCGAACAGTATTTGTTGCTGTATTAGACCAGCGTTGGTCCCAAGTAAAAAGGACATTCTGAAACCCAACTGTTGAAGCATTGTATTGCACTCCACTGCTTTCATTTGAAGCCCCAGGATTGGCTGTGAATGACCAAGCCCCAGGAGCTGTACCATTTTGCGCACCACAACCATTGTTGATAATTGGATCCATACCTGTTGCAGCTGTTGCAACAACAAGAGAACCGACTGCTTGAGATGTTCCTGTCCCGACATCAGCTGTTGGTGCCGCCGGAGCACCTGTTATGGTATTATAATTCCACAAGGCTATTGTATTCTGACCAAATATTGCAGTTGATAAAAATAACCCGAACAAACAATAAACTATTTTTTTCATAAGATTTAAATATGTGCAAATCAACCCAACTCTTATAAATGGAATATTTTTCAAAGATGATATTTGTGTTTTACTTATGTAAACCACATATTAACATATTTACTAGTTGTTAACCCATGTAAATGTCTTCGGTTTGAAAGCCAAATACCAAACTGTAATGTATCTGCGAATCATATTTTTTTATGACCTTACGAATTTCATTTAAATCATTTAATGATAAGTTTGAATCACATATAACAGAAATAATTCGGAGATTTTCATCGATAAGTTCATTTAAAAGAACTTCGAAATCGTCAGAGCCGATTGATCGCTCAATTGTTGAATGAAATAAATCATCTTTCAGATGGTTAATTACAAAACTTACGAATTGAAAATCCCTTGAAACGATAATAGTGGCTGTTTCCATATTAAAAGATTTACGTTAATATTCAGAAATAATTACTCTTTAGAAACTTAAATATTCATCAAATTCAAAAGCTATTTACTTTGAAATGAATCAATTAAGTACTTTTTTGGATTACGTTCAATTCTTTTTAATTTACGATGAATCTCACTTAAAATCGTTGATGCTTGATGATTTTTCTTTCCGCTTGTTCTGTAGTGATTTCGATAAAATACATACCACTTAAAAGACTAGGCTGAAGTTTAAATAAATTAATACCATATTTTAATTCTAATTCTTTATTCAGAATTACTTGACCGTTTAAATCTTTGATCGTACATATTGACCTACTATCTTTATCTGAAATAACTTTCAAAAAGAAATCCTCATCTGATGGATTAGGCAAAGTACTTACCTGAAAATCATTTTGATTACAAGAAATTGAAATTGGGCCAAAATATTCATTTTTACCGTCTACATCAACTTGATTTAGACGATAATAAACCATTGCGTTATTTTTCTCATTATCAACAAATTGGTAGTTCAATAACTCATTTGAATTTCCTGCGGCCAACTCCTTCCCTATTGCATTCCACGTTTCTCCATCGCGCGATTTTTCAATATCAAAATGAGAAGAATTAGACTCAGATGCAGTTTGCCAAGTAAGTATGTTTTGTTCTTCAATGCACGAACCTTTGAAAGATACCAATTCTACAGGCAATGGTTGTCCAGTTTGACCAGCTCCTCCAAATTCTGAAAAAGATTGCAGGCCTCCCCAAAGTAAAACTCGATTTGAATTAAATATCGGGTCGATTGATGAAATTCCAAATGCAAAATAATTTGAACTTTCATTAGTCGCGTTAGTAAATGGATCCAAAAGTCCTGCGGGCTGATTCCATTGACCATTCGAATATTTAATAGGTATTATATCATCCTCGCTCAAACCGCCTGCGACAAAATCAGTAGCATTATACTTTAAACGAATGTCATAGGTGAAATTTGAAATATCATTAGGTTCAACGATCCAATTTCTATTTAAATAAGAAGAAATTGAATTGCTAAGTTGAGAACTTTTTGCTGGCTCAACCCGAAGACGCAAATAAGCATCTGATCCAAAATTAGCATTTGTGAAATCCAAATGAACAGGTGAGTACGAACCATAAGTTCCGATTGGA
>JBEIKF010000232.1:0-3809 GCA_040379905.1 Crocinitomicaceae bacterium | reverse complement strand
GTCTGACAATCAATGTTTCATCAAAATCCAAGTCATTCTCTTGAAAAAAGGGTTTTAAATGGCTAGAAATTTCAAATGTAGCTTCAACGATTGATTTATTGGTTTTAGAACCAATGACATTGAAATCGGCTCGTTCACCTAAGATTAAATTCAAAGCATTCAACAAAATAGACTTTCCTGATCCCGTCTCACCCGTTATAACAGTAAATCCTTTATTGAAATCAATTTTTGCTTCTTCGATCAAGGCAAAGTTCAAGATGTGAAGTCGCTGCAACATATTAATTTAGAATTTCTTGGTATTTCGATGCATTTCCGGAATCAAGCTTTTTCAGTAGGTTTACAAAATCAGTTTTCTCCTTCATATCGGAATCAGAAAGTATATTCTTTAACTCTGTGGTCTTCGCACTCAGAAAGTTTATGACGTTAATTGTATTCGGTCTAGTTTGCACAACCGGAGTCAATTTATTCAGCGCTGCTAAAAGTGATTTTTTCGCTTCAACTTTATTGTCATAGAGCATATCGATTCCTTTTCGATGGTACATGAAATTGCATTCTCGAAGTGGATCAAAAACGGGCTGTAAAATATTATCAATCAACCAAAAGCGATTTCGTTTCCCTGACTCGCTCGCCTTCCATCCTGGTGCTCCGGACGACTGAGCATTGGAAACGATTTGCTGGGCTTCGTTAAAATATGGAGTGCCTCCTTTCGAAGAAAATGAGTCATAATCCATCCCGATTATGAAATATGCATAAAATGCCAAAATGGAAGACAAATTATCTCGAAATTGATTTTGCGCATATGTCAAAACAGTGTTTCTGGAAAATGCAATTGCCATATCATCATCCTGAAAATTGAATAAAACCGCATTGTAGTTTGAATTAAAAGCAGGACGCGTTGATTGAACTTGAATAAAACCAGTATACACTCCGCTACTTGGATTGGTTTTAATTTGAATTTGAATATTGCAATTTATCCGTTCTTCTGTTTTAAATGCATCTTTTGTCCATTGCGTATTGTTCATCAAATCATAAACACCCTGTTTCATCTGTTTGATAATTTCCAACTCTGTTGAATTGAGCTCCAATTTGGCATCAGCCTCTATACTTACTTGGCAATTCAATTCTTGTGAAAAAGAAATTGTATAAAAACAAATAAAAATGAATGGAAGAATGAATTTCATCATGATTTTCGATATTTATCTATAGCTTTCAAAATGTCACTTGCCACCTCCCTCTTCGATTTAACTTCAAAATCGAATTGGTTTTGATGTTTATCTAAGATAGTAATTTTATTGGTATCCATTTTAAATCCGGCTTCTTTATTTTCAAGTGAATTCAAAACAATCATGTCCAACTTTTTACGCTTCAACTTAGTTAACGCATTTTCAATTGAATTATTGGTTTCTAAAGCAAAACCTATTACTGTTTGATTATTTGATCGATTTTCGGAAGCCCAAAGCAATATATCTGGATTCTTAACTAATTCTAATTCAAGATTTTCATCTGATTTCTTAATCTTTTGATCCGATTTTAATTTTGGTTTATAATCTGCGACAGCAGCTGCGAAAATTCCTATTTCAGTATTGCTCCAATTATTTTGAACCTCACAAAGCATTTCGTCAGCAGTTTCGATTCGAATTATTTGAAGATTAGGATGAGCTAGCTCCATGCTCGATGGCCCGCTGATTAAAGTAACTTGGTGACCATTATTCAAACAAACTTTGGCTAACTCAAATCCCATTTTCCCGCTCGAATGATTTCCAATGTAACGAACAGGATCAATCGGTTCAAAAGTGGGGCCAGCCGTTATTAAAACGCATTTCTTACCAACGTTTTTCTCTTCACTAAACTTGTGTCGGATAAACTCTAAAATATTCTCGGGTTCCTCCATTCTTCCCTGTCCTTCCAAGCCACTAGCTAGCTGACCTGAAGTTGCTGGAATTATTGCTACACCATCTTCAATTAATTGCTTTAAATTTCGTTTAAAGGTTGGATGTTGGTACATATCCAAATCCATAGCAGGAGCAATTATAGTTTTGGATTTCATTGACAAATAAACCGCCAAAAGCAGGTTATCACAACTGCCTGCAGCCATTTTTGATATCGTATTAGCAGTAGCAGGAGCTATTACGAATAAATCCGTCCAAACAGCTAATTCAACGTGATTTGTCCAAACGCCAGTTTCTTTGTCCCAAAATTCAATAGATACAGGATTTTGAGATAGGGTTGATACGACAAGGGGACTTATAAAATCACAAGAGGCAGGAGTCATAATACATCTGACTTCTGCCCCTTCTTTTTTTAATAATCGAATAAGGTAAGCAATTTTATAAGCTGCAATACCTCCTGTTATTCCAAGAAGGATGCGCTTTCCGAACATTACTTATCTTCAGGTTTTCTCATATAGATTTTATCCTCAAGCAATTCTTGAGTCGCAATAGCGGTTGCTTTAGGCATTTTCTCGTAATGCTTAGATATTTCAATTTGCTCTCTGTTTTCAAAAATTTCCTCCAAATTATCTGTAGAAGTTGCAAATTCTTGAAGTTTTTGAGTCAATTCTTCCTTCGTCTCAGCACTAATTTGATTGGCTCTTTTAGAGATAGCAACTAGGGATTGGTAAATATTCCCTGTCTTTTCTTCAATGCGAATCGTATCTCTTGTAACAGTCGTTTTTTCTCCAGAAGTGTTTTTTATGCTCATTTTAAACAATTTATTCGTTATTTACTGCTTAGATTGATTCAATTTCGATTCAATCGACTTTACCTCTTTCAAGTAATTTGAATTCGGATAAAGGATTGCAAAGTTAGTGATTCTTTCCCAAGTATCCTCCAATCTTTCCACTTTTTTTGATTCAATACTATTGATTGAAAGTAAATACGAATTTTTCACGATCATATAAAAAACTTCTTCACAAAATTTAGATTTAGAGTAGTTTTCTACAAAAATTTCTCCAGCTGTAACTGCAGCCCTGTAATTCTCAGTCTTGTCATACAATTTCACATGATCATATTCTTTCAATTCTAGTTTGAATCTGAGACGATCTATCACTCTGTTGCAGGAATCGACCAAGGTTGAGTTCGGATAACGATCAATGAATTGCTGGACAGTATTAATCGATCCTTCCGTTTCGGTTTGATCAAGGGAATATTCTGGTGAATTTTTAACGCTAGATAAAGCCATTAAAAAATAAGCCTCTTCATTTTTCGAACTATATGGATAACGCTGAATAAATTGACCGAAGTAATAACTTGACATGTAGAAATCTTCAATTTCAAAATAACTTTTCGCTAACCTATAGTACGCCAATTCACCTTCTCCAGTTTTAGGCGAATGCTGATAAATCTGTTCATATAGTACGATGCAACGATCAAAGTCTTTTTCCTCATACAACTTATTCGCCAACTCAAATTTCTGCTGATAATCATCTCCTTTAACAACTTTGTTATATCCTGAACATCCTATTAAAAAAGCTAAAATCGTAAATGCGACTCCTATTTTCTTCATATTTATTTTACTCGTAAACTTTTCCCAGGAATCAATATTGAGCTGGGTTTAATACCATTTAATTGACACAATTTAGAAACCGTAATGTTATTTCGATCAGCGATTTCTGTCAATGTGTCACCAGATTTAATTCTGTAATACTTTGTTTGCGGTTTTATTACCGTAGGTGGCTTAATTGGCGTTTCATCTTTTGGTTTTTCAACTGCGTAATTATCATCATGTATTGTGGAAGGCTTGGCACCTGCTTTAAAAAGCCCTTTGTGAACGAAAAGATTTTCACTTTTGACATGTTTCTTTTCGAAATT
>JBEIKF010000231.1:0-3834 GCA_040379905.1 Crocinitomicaceae bacterium | reverse complement strand
TTCAAAGCCCCCTCTTTCAGCGACATCGGCGAAACAATAACTCGCTCAACCCCTAATTTATTCATCACCCAACGAGTCTTGACTGCTGCAATCGGCGCCATCTTTTTTCGAATTGGGATAATGAAATTGTTTTGATCCCGTTCGGCTTGGGTTGACTGAATAATTCTATCAATCTCTTGATTAAACAATTCAATTGGAATTTCAAAAGGCTGCGTTTTCGAAGGAAATGGTTTTTGAAAAGCGAGTTCGTAAAAGGTTTCAAAACTTCCTGAAGCACCAACTAAAATGGGGCATTTCTTTTTATCAAAAAAAGATTGACTGTTTTCTTCAAGAAAATATTCAATTCGAGAAATATCAACATTCGATAAAGGATCTTCGAAAGAAAACATCTGAAAAATGCGTGAAACACCTATATTCAATGAAATCAGATCGATTATTCCTTCCGAATTTGCAAGAATGAATTCAGTACTTCCTCCTCCAATGTCCATTATCATTGCTGGTTCATTAAACGGATAGGTTTGTCGAATTCCTTTATAAATCAATCGTGCTTCTTCTTCGCCAGAAACAACTTGAATTTCTATTTCTGTTTCAGCTTTTACAGCTTCAATGAACTCCAACTGATTTTTAGCGTCACGAATAGCCGAGGTTCCAATCGCCTTAATTTTTTCAACTTGAAATTCTTCGCACTTCGCTTTGAATCGATTCAAACAAGCAATAGCTCGTTCAGCAGCATCTTCTGAAATTCTACTTTCATTGATTCCTCCCATTCCCAAAGCAACTCCTTCCTTGGTTGAAAAAATGTGTTGAATTTCATTTCCTGAAACTTCAGCAATGATCAAATTGAAGGTGTTAGTTCCTAAATCAATTAGGGCTTTTCGCATCTCACGATTTTTTAAGCCAAGATATTAAATTTCTGATGCGAACTTGATGTCCAAATTGTAAAATTCCATTTTTGTATAGACGCCCTGCGATTGACAGAAAAACATAGGTTGATACAATAAGAATCAGAATTGAAAAAATCGCAAAATAATAAGTTCCGTCGGGATAACCTTGTGCGATTTTAACCATCACGACCACGGGAGATGTAAACGGTATAAACTGCATCCATTGGGTGAAAGTAGAATCGGGAAGAATAATCGCGTAATATCCTGCATAAAGCGAAAATCCGAGAATGAACAAAATCGGAAAAAGAAATTGTTGTCCGTCGCTTTCTGTTCCTGCTGTGGCTCCAATTGCACTGAAGAATGCGCCATAGAAAAAGTAGGCTAAAACGAATAGAACAATAAAGTGAATCAACATGTAGCCAAAATTGATTCGCTCGTAAATCAATTCAATAAACTGATTGTAACGCCCAACTGGTGTCGAGTCAATAATTTGTTGTTGCACATCCGATGTAACTTGAATTCCCTCCCAATTGGATAAATCAAACAAATCCGGGAAAATAGTCTGACGAAATACAAACAAGCCTAGTGAAATAAGGATGATCCAACCGATAATTTGAATCAACGCCGAAATTCCAATTCCTGTAATTTTACCTAGCATCAACTGCGAAGGTTTAACGGAAGCTAATAAAACTTCAACGATTCGATTACTCTTTTCACGCGTTGTGCTTCGAAGAATCGTCATTCCGAAAAGAAGGACGAACAAAACGATAATTGCTCCAAATACAAATCCAACCCAACCTTCCATATCCGAAGCTTCGTTTTTGGGATCGTAAACATTTCTAAAGTCTACATTTAATGGTTGTTTGATTTGCCTAAATTCATCGACAGATAATCGTGTAAACTGCTCAATCATTACTTCCTCTACCCTACGCTCCAACTGGAATTTTAATTGCATCTTCAAATCAGGTGATGGATTTTCACGGTAAAAAATGAACGCTTTCTTATTCATTAGAATTTTCTCATTTACCTCCATCAACGCGTCGAAATCCATGTATTTCTTGTTATCCCGAAATTCTTCAACCTCAATGTATTTGTCCGTAAAATAGTAATCGATCGTTTTTCCCTCTTGGGCTACAATCTTCGTATCCATTAAATTTATCGGATCTACAATTAAGATTCGCAAGGTAGATTTTCCTTCATCACCCGCTTTGAACAATAGATAAATCAGGAACAAACTAACGATTGGGCCAATGAATAGCATCCACAAAAAAGCACTGTTTGATATGCGCTCTTTCAATTCACGTTTTGCGATCAACCAACTATTTCTCATCTTCCTCCTTCTTTTCTTTCGTCAATTCAATGAAAACTTCCTGCATGGATGGAAATCGCTCTTCCACAGCTTCAATTTCTACATTTCCCATCAAAGCTTTCAATAAATCATCGATTTTATTTCCACGTCTCATTTTAACAATGGTTTCAAAACGAGAATCTCCGATTTCCTTTTTATCAATTAATTCAAAATCAATCCAAAGTGAATTAGCAAATGAAATCATGTTTCCTTTGAAACGAATGGAAAACTCACCTTGTTTCTGGGCTTCGCGTAAATTCCAAACGGTATCCTCTGCTATTTTCTTTGAAGCGTGAATCAACGCCGCTCGATCACAAATTTCTTCAACACTACGCATGTTGTGAGTGGAAAGAACGATGGTCCTCCCCTGCTCTTTGAAAGACTTCAATTCGTTTAAAATCAATTCCACATTTACCGGATCGAAACCACTCAATGGTTCATCCAGAATTAGCATTTCAGGTTCGTGTAAGACCGATGCAATAAACTGAATCTTCTGAGCCATTCCTTTCGAAAGTTCCTCGATTCGTTTTTTCGACCAATCTTGAATCTGAAATTTCTCAAGCCAAAACATGGCGTTTCGCTTAGCTTCCGATTTATTCAGACCGCGAATTTCAGCCAAGAAAATAAGTTGATCCAAAACGCGCATCGTTTTATACAAACCTCTTTCTTCGGGCAGATAACCGATATGGCGCAAATGCTCCTCTGTCATTAACTTACCGTCAAAACGTATGGTTCCGCTGTCCTGTTGAATGATTTGGTTTATGATTCTAATTAAAGTTGTCTTTCCTGCTCCATTCGGACCGAGTAAACCGTATATTTCTCCTTTCTTAATTTCCAAAGAAACTGAATCGAGCGCGAATTTCCGATTGAATGATTTTGTGATTTCGTTGACCGTCAACATATTGACGTAAAGCTAAAAAAAGTCTTTTGAATAACGTTTAGCCATTCCATTTTTCTTTCAACGATTGCCAGTTGTATTTTTTTGAAAAAACAAAAAATATGAATGGTAAAACAACGAACATACCCAGTAAAACATCCCATGCAAAGCCCGGCTGACTGGTATCAAGAAATAAAGCATCCGTTTGAAAAGCTTGCCAGTCATTCGTTACGACAATTGCCGCAAAAATATTATTTGCCGCGTGATAACCAATGGCTAATTCCATTCCATTGTCAAACAGCGTAATCAAGCCCAAGAAAATTCCAACGACAATGTAGTAAACCAAAATATGATAACCGATTGCTTGAATTTCGGGATTACCAATGTGAATAGCCCCAAACATAATTCCGGAAATCAAAACAGCGACTTTGTTACTTCTTAAACGATTTTTGAAGCCTTGCAAAAGATAGGATCGAAAAATTACTTCTTCACAGGTTGTTTGAATGGATAGCATGATTAACGAAACCACTAACAATGGTAGAAATTTATTTATGTCAAACTGAAATTTCAAATCATGACCAAAAAAACTTTGAACTACAAGTGAAAGCGCTAGAATTCCAAAAACCAATCCAAATGAAAAAAAAGATCGCTTCCAGTTATACTTCTCTTTTCCGGTGAAAATGGATGAAATTGTTCTTCCGTGGACTTTATTGATGTGAAAAATC
>JBEIKF010000230.1:0-3868 GCA_040379905.1 Crocinitomicaceae bacterium | reverse complement strand
GACAAATTTGAGCATTTTTCCTCGTTCAAGTAATTTATTTGAACTCAATAAGTATTATTTTCTAATTTAGAATTTTAATTAATAAGGTCAAAAATGGATGAATTATTCAAATTTGTGTTTGGTTCAAGTGACCCTTTAGATGTTGTGCTAAAGAAAAACGAAAGTAACCCTTTAGTACAAAAAGTAAAGTATGCTATAAATGCAATAGCAGGATACAGAGGTGCAAAAGAAATCGAAATTGGTGGAGATAAGATTGAATTTCCGATAATCATTTCCGATACATTTGATAAGGATACTTATGCGATTGCGCTTGAGTTCTTCCCTGCATTTAAGTCAACGGGTAAAATGACTGTTCGCATAGCTCGAAGAAGATGGTCATTTGTTTCTGGTTATTTTGATAGACCTTTTCCAAGTGCATTGGCGGAAGTATCAAACTATAACGAACTACAACAAGCCTATGCTAGTGGTGTAATTTCTAAAGCTAAAGAGAAAAGAGAGGTTATTGTAGAAAATATTTTAAAAGCATTTGAATTGCTTGGAGCCAGTCACATAAACATTGTCGATCAATCTGGTTTTCTTGGAGAAGTGGAAGTATCTGTTCCTGCGGGTGCGCCAGTTTCAGCAGGTGCAAACGCGAATCACTCAAGGGAATCATTAAGAGAAAAAAAATTTGGTAAAAATCCAATTCAAGAAACGAAAGCTCTCGAATTTATTCCTAAATTAGACATTATGCCTAAAGTGGTTAATGTTATAAAGAGTAGAATAAATAGTAATTTGCTTTCTGAAACTCTTATTGAAAGTGTTTCTTTGGGTGTTGGTGCAAATTTGAGTGTTGCAAGCTTTGGTGCCAATGCAAATTTCAATATGAACCGAAAATTAGAAATTCAGGTGAATTTTTACGATAAAACGGAATTGTAACAATTTAGTGTTATACAAAAAAGCCTCGTTGGATAAACGAGGCTTTTCTTTTTGAATTCATCTATTATCTAATTATTGTCATTTCGTCAACAATGTGTTTTGCACCAGCGTATTTGTCGATGATAAATAACACGTAACGAATGTCAACGTTGATTGTTTTCTGCAACTTGCTATCGAAAATAACATCTCCTGCCATTGCCTCTATGTTTCCGTCAAAAGCCAAACCAATTAATTCTCCTTTACCATTTAGAACTGGAGAACCTGAATTTCCTCCGGTGATGTCATTGTTTGTAAGGAAGTTAACAGGCATGTAACCACCTTTGTCAGCATACTCACCGAAATCTTTCTTGTCATTCAATTCAATGAGTCTTTTTGGAAGATCAAATTCTTCGTCATTCGGTTTGTATTTGTTAATCGTTCCTTGCAACGTTGTATAGTAATTAACTTTTGCATCATTACGCTTGTCCGCAGGAAGTGAACTAACTTTTCCGTATGTTAAACGAAGGGTGCTATTCGCATCTGGATATTTCACTGGGCTTAATCCCGACTGACGCATTCCATCCACTAATAAACGATATGCACGACCAAAGTCATTTTGTAGTTTTATCAATTCTTCGGTTCTTGCGTTTAAATGACCTAACATTTCATTCGATAACTTCATTAAAGGGTCATTCGAAAGCTGATCAACATTTGGTAACTCAAGGAAAGCTAATACACGTTCTTTGGAAGTTAAGAAGCTCAATGCAAATAAATTAGTTACATAACCTTTTAAATCGCCATGATATCGTTTATTTGCAGTTTCAATTGCTGGAACAAGTTTGTAACCCGCTTTCTTTGCATACAAATTCAATCCATCAGTAAGAATATCGTTTTCAGCAGGAAGGTGAATTCCACTGAAAAATTCACTTACTGAAGCTTTCACATCTTCGTACATTTCTGCTCGTTTTGCTTCGTCTGCTTTCGCATAGGCTTCCAATTGTGGACCAAGCGTTCTTGCAATGCGCGCATACTCAGAGCCACGGAACATAATTTGCAAGTAATTGTCATGTCGTGATTTCTCATTTGTTGCTTTGTAGAAATCGTTGATTGTCGCAACTACATTTCCGTATTTTTCCTTATTTTCTTTCTTATTAGCCCATACATTAAATTTAGCTTCGTTAATAGCTTTCGATTCAGATGTCTTGAATTTAGTTAAAGCGTCAATCATTCCTTGACGGTTTTTCCAGTAATTCGCTATCCCGGCATATTTGGAAGCGTAGTTCAAACGAACTGCATCATCTTTATCCATATACTTTTTCATGGCATCCATCGAAGTTTTTGAGGCCTCTACCCAAGCAGGATATGCGAAATTCACATTTTGCTCAATTCCACCTGCTGGCAACCAACGATTAGTTCTACCAGGATAACCTAAAATCATGGCGAAATCACCTTCTTTAACTCCTTTGATGTTCACGGACAAATGGTGCTTAGGTTTTAATGGAATGTTAGTTGTAGAATAATCCGCTGGATTTCCATTGGCATCACCATAAACGCGAAACATCGAAAAATCCCCTGTATGACGAGGCCATTCCCAGTTGTCAGTGTCACCGCCAAATTTACCGATATCATCTGGTGGCGTTCCAACTAAACGAACATCTTTATAATCTTGGTATACAAAATAATAAAATTCATTTCCTTGGAAAAACGAACGAACACTAACAACGTATTTTCCGCCTTCATTATTTTCTTTTTCAATTAGAGCAATTTCATCTTTCATTGCTTTTTCGCGATCCGCTTCACTCATTGAGTCGTTCAACTTTCCTAAAATGCGTTTTGAACAATCATCCATTCGAACGAAAAAACGAACATACAATGATTTTGGCTTCATTTCATCTTTCTTAGTTGCAGCCCAAAAACCATTTGATAAATAATCGTGCTCTGGCGTTGAAAGTTCAGCTATTGCATCGTAACCACAGTGGTGATTTGTTAAAATCAAACCATCTTTGGAAATTAATTCCGCTGTACAACCGCCATTGAATTGAACCACAGCGTCCTTCAAACTTGAATTATTAATGCTATAAATTTCTTCAGTAGTCAATTGAAGACCCATTTTTTGCATGTCGCGGTGGTTTAAACGTTCAATGAACATCAAAAACCACATTCCTTCGTCTGCACGAACGAAAAAGCCTACAAAAAACACGATGGCTAGTAAGCTGCTTTTTAATCTTGTCATAGTTTTAAATTTTGTGAGGGCTAATTTACCTATTTTTTGAAAAAGTTCAGGTATTAAAAAGAGATGAAAGATGAATTTTGTTGCTTAATTCATTTGATCCGCAACAGGTATAATTTTATTTATTGAGAATTATATTCCTTTTTGCCGTTTCACTTTTAACTCTAATGCTCAATTTCAATGTCATATTTTTCTAAAAGACCGGCAACGCCTAAAATTGAAAATTTTGCCTTTTTAATTCTGTTTAATTCGGGATCAATGGAATAATTAAACGAAGTTCGAAAGTCCACTTTCTCCAATATTGTTTGATCAAAAGTGGCTCTTTCCATTGAACAGTTGTCAAAGACGGAATCAGTTAGGTCAGTTTCTGTAAAATCAGCTTCTTGTAATTGTGAATTTTTGAAAAATGTCTTTTTAATTTTCATTTTATAAAAGGAGGAATGATTGAGTTGGCAACCTTCAAACGAAAAGGAAAGTCCAAAATCATTGCATGTATCAAACCGAAGCCCCAACATTTTACAGTCAATGAAATTTACTCCTTGAAATGATGTTCTATTTATCTTCATCATACTCAAATTACATTCTTTAAATGTGCAGTCTGTGAATTTAAATTCAGAAAAGTCACTTTCAGAAAAATTACAACTATCGAACGCGCAATTTTCATATTCACCTTTCGCTAGGTCGTCGCATCGCTCAAAAGTTTTATCGGTGATATAAATTTCTTTCATTTTTTTACTTTTT
>JBEIKF010000229.1:0-3874 GCA_040379905.1 Crocinitomicaceae bacterium | reverse complement strand
TTCTGCTTCAACTTCTGCATCTTTAATCAGTTTTTGACTTTTTGTTTTTAAAGCCGTTTGTTGCAAAACATAGGTTCCTATTCCGCCTCCAACTAACCCAATAATTATCCATACTACAACCATAAATCACTTTTTTAAATTAAGTAACTGTTGTTGCGAAGTAAAAGCTAAAGATTATTGTAACTCATTAATTTGATTGGCTAAATTCTCCAATGCGAGTTCAATATCACCATAATCCGCAGAAGTAGTAGACACTTCCGTTTTTGGAGTGCCTGCCTGTCCTTTGGAAACAAGCTGAAGTGCTGTCATTGCTAATAAATCTTGTGGGTCTTTTACACCATAATTTTGGCGCAAAAGTTCAATTCCTTTGTTTATGTCCTCGGCGGCTTTCATTACCTTTTCCTGTTCGTTTTCCGAAACAGTTAAAGGATAGGTTCTCCCTCCAACTAAGACTTTTATAGAAATTTTTCCCATACTATTTTTTCAGCTGTTCTATACAGTATTCTATTTCTTTAACTAGTTCTTCTATTTCCTCTTCCCGCTTTCCAAGCGTTTGAATGGGAACTTCAACAACTTTATTTTCAGCCAAAAGCAGTGAAGATTTTAGCGCTTCGATTTCAGTATTTAACAGAAACTCACGCTCTGTAGCAGCAAGAAGATTCTCCTTCATTTTATCAATTTCCTCTAATGCGGAGGCGGCTCTTGACCTTTCTTTATGCAAATCAGTGTGGAGCGCCTTGACCTTATCTAAAATTTGTTCGATACTTTTTTCTATCTGCTCAGTCATTGCTTTTTGACTTTGTACAAAGTTAACATTGTAATAATAACGGACAATATTTTTTGGAAGGTATTTTCTGTTTTTTTTGAAAGCTTAACTTTGTTTATGCGTTACATTAAACTCGTCATTCTTTTTCCATTTATTCTATCAAAATTGGTAGCTCAGAATGTAACCGTGGATTCAAAATATCATTCCCCTTTGGGAATCCCGCTTCAATTGAGTGCGGTTTTTGGCGAAATCCGACCCAACCATTTTCACATGGGGCTCGATTTTAAAACAAACCAAAGAGAAGGAATACCTATTCATTCAATTGCAGATGGGTTCATTTCTCGAATTCGAATTTCACCCACCGGTTATGGTAAAGTTTTGTATATTGATCACCCAAATGGAACAACAAGCGTATACGCTCATTGCTCGTCGTTCTCAGACAAAATCATGGATTTCCTTGAGCCATTTCAAGTCGAAGCATTTTCGAACAACATCGATTTAAAATTGCGGAAAAATGAGTTGCCAATTCAAAAAGGAGAACAAATTGCTCTTTCAGGAAATAGTGGGTCTTCAACTGGGCCGCATTTGCATTTTGAGATACGAGATACTAAAACAGAACACGGTTTAAACCCATTGCTCCACGGCTTCAATATATCTGACAATTCAGCCCCTGTGATTCATGTAATAAAAATTTATGCTGTTGATGAAAAAGGATATCAAATTCCTGGAAAATCACTGATTATTAACGTACAGAAAACCAAAAGTGGTTATTCAATCCCAGGAAACAAAATTAATTTGACCAAGGATTTTATTCCTGATTATGGACAATTAGCGTTTGCGGTATCAGGTTCCGATCCAATTGGATATGCAGGCACTTTTGGGCTTTTCGAAAATACTTGTTTAGTTGGCAACGACACGTTATTTCAATCCATTTACAATCGAATCTCATTTGACGATTCCAGGTATGTAAACAACCACCAGGATTTGGATGAATATAAAAAATCAAATATACGCTTTCATAAGCTCTTTAAAACCGCTCACAACCCACTACACATCTACCAATTTGAACAAATCGGAAGTATTAAAATAAATCCTAAGGATTCGCTCAATGTTGAAATCATCCTTAAAGACGTTTCAAAAAACACCTCAAGACTGCGTTTTTCCCTTATCGCCTCGAAGGAAACTCCTAACAAATCAGACCGCTTTTACTCTTCTAGAACTCATTTTATTCCTGACTCAAGTTATCATTACAGGAGTGAGCAAATGGAAATTGACATCGAGCCCTTTACTTTTTATGAACCCATAAAAAAAATAAATGGAATTCAAAGTAATCGATTCGGAAGTGGAGAAACAACCGTTCAAAAGTCCTTTAAAGTGACGATTGAGCCAATTAAAAATATTTACCTTAAAAAACAATACATCCAAGTTGTTTCGAATGGAAAAACGACATCGTTGTTTACTAAAATTGAAAATCAAAAACTGATTACCGAATCAAAAGTTTTCGGTGAATTCACCGTCAAAATTGATACTATTTCGCCAAAAGTCTTTCCAGAAAATTTTAAGATAACTGATACAATGATTCATTCCAATAAATTGATTTGGAAAGTGATTGACAGTCAGACAGACATTTTCAACTACAACATTTTGGTCAATGGCGAATGGCAACCCTTGGAGTACGATTTAAAAACGAACCGATTGATTTATGCTAGGAAGGATTCGGAAATAAAATCCGCTACAATTGAAATTCTAGTTTCAGATAATTGTGAAAATATTAGTTCTTGGAAAAAGAATCTTTATTTTGATTGACCTGTTGATTGAAATTCCTTGAGATAAAGTGGAACAAAATCTGCCACATCAACAAAATCATTGACTAAAAATTTGCTGTACGCCAACTTAATTTGCCCTGCTGCACTGGGAATTAGCGAAGAGTCGAAATGAATCGGACGGGGCCTCTAAAGGCCTTTCATTTTTTCACAACCATCCCCTATGCAAACGAAAGGATCAAATTCCTTGTAAGAATTTTCATCCAATACATCAGCGCTCAATGGCTTTAAAGATGCTCCATCGTTACCCCAAATTTGACTGTAAACTTCCATCCTTCGAGCATCGAGCATTACGCAAATTGATTCAATCGTGTGTTTTTCTCGAGCCAAAAAATAAAGAGCGTCCAGTGTTGGGATACAAATTAGCGGGATTCCCAAACCATAACAAAGACCTTTAACCGAAGAAACACCTATTCGTAAACCCGTATAAGAACCGGGGCCACCGGAAATTGAAACGGCATTTAAATCTTGAATATCGATTTTTGCAGCGTAGAGAACTTCTTCAATGAATAAATTCAAACTTTCACCGTGAATATATTGATCAGAATTGACTTCCTTTAGAGCGACTTGTTGTCCATTTAGTGATAAAGCCACGGAGCAAACTTTAGTCGCGGTTTCAACGTGGAGTAAAAAATGACTCATTCTAGAATTTCAAATTTAAATCCAACACCATGCACATTGGAAATATGAATTTTCGCTTCTTCTTTTAAATATTTCCGCAACTTGGTAATGAAAACATCCAAACTTCTTCCAACAAAATAGTCATCTTGTCCCCAAACGGCGTTTAAAATTACCTCACGCGGAATCACCTGATTTTTGAATTTATACAGAATCTTAAGTATTTGAGCTTCTTTCTTCGTCAGGCTTTTTAAATCCGTTTGTGATTTAAGTGTATAATTTTCAACATCAAAGGTAAAACAGCCCAATGAAATTATTTTTTCTTCAGGTTGCTCAACTTTTAAATTGACCCGTTTAAGCAATGCTTTTACCCTTAATTGCAATTCCTCGACACTAAAAGGTTTTGTTAAGTAATCATCCCCACCAGCATTGAATCCAGCGACTTTATCCTCCGTCATCGATTTCGCGGAAAGAAAAAGAATTGGTATTTCGGAGTTTAATTGACGAATATCTTTAGCGAATGTAAATCCATCTTTCTTTGGCATCATGACATCGCAAATGCACAAATGAAAATTTTCTTGATTAAACCGTTGTAAAGCCTCAACACCATCACAGCAAAGCGCAACAGAATAACCATCTGAGTTCAATTGATCTGAAATAACCAACC
>JBEIKF010000228.1:0-3894 GCA_040379905.1 Crocinitomicaceae bacterium | reverse complement strand
ATCATCGGGAAATTGTTGGATGTATTGATCAATGGTTTCCATATCAAAAAGGTGGCGGGCAATTAATACTTAATTTTTCTTTGCTTAACGGGTGCGTAAATTCAATCTGAGCAGCATGTAAATGAAGTCGCTGGGCTTTTGTTCCGTACAAATCATCACCAATAATGGGGCAATTCAACCCTAAATGATGAGCCGAGTGAACTCGTAATTGGTGCGTTCGGCCGGTGATGGGGTAAAATTCAATTCTCGTTTTATTATCTTTTATTTCTAAAACTTTATAGTTCGTAAGGGCATTTTTACCATGTTCATAACAAACCATTTGTTTCGGGCGATCTTCCAAATCAACTCTCAAAGGAAGATTAATCGTTCCTTCTTTTTCGTTTACAATTCCTTCTAAAAGAGCGATGTATGTTTTCTTAACTTTTCGCTGAATGAACTGACTTTGAAGGTTTTTGTAAATCTCTTCAGTCTTTGCAACCAAAAGCAATCCCGAAGTTGACATGTCCAAGCGATGCACAAGCAAGGGCCCGGTTGCATTTGGATATTTTATTTTAATTCGCTCCAAAATTGAATCTTTCAACTCTTTGCCTGGAACAGATAAAAATTCGGTGGGTTTGTTAACCAACAAAAGCCATTCATCTTCAAAAACGATTTCTAAGTCCCCGACCTCCGCTTGTTTAAGTATGGGATTATCTTCCACTTGAATTCCGTCTAACATGTGCTCCAAAATTGGCTCACATTTTCCTCTACAAGAAGGATAAAATTGCTTGTGAACACGAACTTCAGAATCGGGAGACATTCCCCACCAAAATTCAGCCATACAAATCGGTTTCATATCATTCAAAAAAGCATAGTGAAATAACTTTGGTGCCGCGCATTCTCCTGCCCCAGCTGGTGGGACTTTGAAAATAGTTTTACTAAAAATTTCAAGCAAACTTTTGTTTTGTTTCTTCGAATTTAAAAAAGTGTATTCGTTGAAAATGGCTTGTTGAAGTTGAGCTGATTTATTCGCCCGAATTTCCTTTAGACTTTGAAGTTCCTCAAATGTATTTCGCTCTAAATCAAAAATTTGTTCTGCCAGTGATTTCTTCAACTTTTTGAATTCCAATTGTTGTGAAATGCTCTCATTTTTAAGCTTGTCATTCAATTTTTCAAATTCAACTTGAGAAAAAATGTCTATATTTTTCAATCGAATTTCATCACGTTTTTGTTTTTCGGACTTTAACCACGTTTTGAACGTATTAATTTTTTCTTCGCTTTCTTTTTTAAACCGCTCCAATATTTGAATGGCATTTGCAAATTCCAAGGATTTTTCAATCGACTCAATTTTTCGATTTAGTTCATTCAATTCTACCTCTCCTTTCTTGAAAAACCCATCTTCTTCTAAAATGTCAAATACAGGTGGAACAAAACCTTCGTGGTGGTTTTTATCACCCAATTTCCCGGAAAACGCTGCTAAATAACCTTTTTCACCGGAACTATTCTCAACGACCAAAACCCCAAACATTTTCCCAATGGCATTGCCTCGTTCAGTTTGTCCGATACCGAAATTGTGGTTAAAATCTTCTTTTTCCAGCCTAGCCTGCAATTGTTTAGCAGCTTCAACAGCAAGTGGCTTTGGATCATAATAAAATGGATAATCCAATTTTTTGGGTAAATCTGAAAATTCAGTAGTTAATTTAAGAGGAAGAAAACAGGAATGATTCTTCGTGCGAAACATTTATTTGGAAGCCGTTTTAAACAAGCCTTGTAGAAAACGTTTGATTTGAGTTCGAAATAAAAACATCAGCATCAAATAAGGAATAATCATCAAATACAAAATTCCATAATTGATGTTCGAACCAAAGGAAGCTTCATCAGCGGTTCCTGCCTGTTCAGCAAGCATTTTACATTGAGAACAACCTTGGGAAAAACCATTTGTAATCCCTAAAATGAAAGCCACAATAATCGCAACTAGTTTATACCGCATTGTATCAAATTACGTTTACAAAATTACGGAACATTCAAACCAATTCAAAATAATTAATTTTGTAATATGACATATCGCATTTCCATCTTAATACTACTAACTAGCATTTTATTTTCCTGCGGAAATTTGACCAAGAATTCGAAAGTAATTAATTACACCGGAGCACAGTTGGATAGTGTTTTAAAAATTTATCCGGACAGTATTGAGCTACTTTTAAGACACGGGGATGAAGCAATTGAAAAAATGCGTTTTGAAGACGCAATGGCAGATGGTGCTCGCGCTTATCGTTTGGATAGTTCACGATTAGATACTCGAACGCTCTATGCCCAGGCTTTGTTAAATAAGCCAAATTATACGACGGAAGATATTTTTCGAGCCCAAAATCAGTTCAAATACATCATCAAAAAAGACTCGAAAAACCCAAGAGCCCTTGTAGGATTAGCAAACACATATAGTTTCTTTCAAGATAACGAAAAAGCGTTCAAATACATCAATCAAGCGTTACGTATTGATCCAAAATTTAGAGATGCCTATCTTTTGAAAGGCAGTATTTACAGGAACTTAGGTAATTTCGAACGAGCGGTTTCATCTTATGAGACGGCGGTTCAGCAAGATCCTAAATTCACAGTTGGTTATCTCTGGTTAGGTTCATTATATGAAATGAAAGAGAATCCAATCTGCATTGAATATTACACAACAGCTTATCGCATAGAACCTAAAAATCCAGATGTGATTTATTCATTGGCATACGCAAAACAGAAATTTGCGAAAGAAAAAGCAGCTACTTCACTTTATCGAAAAATGATTCGCTTGGACAAAACGTATTATGATGCCTATTTCCAAATTGGGTATATGAAACAATTCTCGGAGGAAGATTTGGATAGCGCTATGTTTTACTATGAAAAGGTGCTTGAAATTGAACCTAGACACGTCGAAACGTATCACAATGTTGGCTTAATTTATGAAGAGCGAAACGATATTTCAAATGCCTTGCTCACGTATGCGAAAGCACTAAAAAACAACCCGAATTTTGAGTTGACTAAAGAACGAGTTGCAATCCTTAAAAATAAAAGGTGAATCGAATAGAGAGAATTAGTTCGTTGTTGGGCGATGTGGCCTTGCCTCTATTTGGTTATTTTTTCTGGAATTGGAATTTCTATTTCATCCTTTTATTCTTCATGCTCGATCAAATTTCGAGGGTGATTTTTTTACCTCAGCGATTAAAGTTGACCGAAATTTCTAAAAAGGATAAAAATAAAATCTTTCTTCGCCAACTGGTTCTTCTTGTAATCGAATTACTGGTTATTCATTCAGCCATTTTTTTGCATCAAAACGATATCAATTTCGGGAAAGAGTTCGTCAGTTTTCTTTCATACAAAGACATGGGAATCGCCCAAGGAATCATTCTTGTACCTATAATTATAGCGAGTGAGTGGATGCGCATAAAAAATGAACTTAAAATGGGACTCGTTGGCGGAAAACAACTCCAAATAATGAATCTAAACAAACGTAATTCATTTCTAAGAATTGGGTTCTTTGCTATTTTGGTTGGGATTCAGAGTTTTTTTCCTTTGCCAGAGGGGGCATTGGTGTTTACTTTCTTGTTATTTCTTGTGATAGTCATATTGAAATAAGAATTATATAAAAACATTGTAGGTATTAAAACCTGTAAAAATTAATAAAGTAGATCTATGAATCAATTCGAAAACAATATCGAACTAGAAAAGTATGTGAACAAAACTAAGGAAACCAATGTTGCATTTAGTATTTCAATTGACACCCTTCAGTTTTCAACCTTATATTTCCTGAATAACACATTCTTGAAAGTATTTAATAAAATGCATGTTTTCGGGAACCTTCGTAGTCGTTTTTCTGTCACATTTTCTCTAATCCCAAACTGGTCGAGCCAAGAATTTAAACAGTAT
>JBEIKF010000227.1:0-3922 GCA_040379905.1 Crocinitomicaceae bacterium | reverse complement strand
GGTCCAGTTGTGTCACCTTTTTCCATCATGTGATTTTGGATATAAATACCATCAGAAGTGGTAAATCCAACACGGAAACCGTTGTTTTTAACGATGTGTGATATTAAACGTGTCGTTGTAGTTTTTCCATTTGTTCCGGTAATCGCAATGATTGGAATACGTGAAGCTTTTCCCGGAGGATACAACATATCAATTACCGGTGCTGCCACATTTCGGGGTAATCCTACAGATGGTGCCAGATGCATTCTGAAACCGGGAGCAGCATTAACTTCTAAGATCACTCCGCCATTTTCTTTAAGTGATTCTATGTTCTTCCTTTCTAAATCTGATAGCGATCCAACTTCTCTTAATTTCGATTTCGAAACTCCCCAAACGGTTCTTAAGCCAGTTAGAAGAAGTTCGTTCCATTGCTCGTTTTTAGTTAAGATTTCTGTTTCAAACCAAGAGTCATTTTTGCCAACATTTTTATAATAGTTTGTATTGTTTGAAACGTTCCACCTGCGCATTTTTCCATCAAAAGAATGTGCCGAAGGACCAACTCCGAGATATTGTTTATTTTGCCAATAGGATGTGTTGTGCTTAGATTCAAAACCCTGTTTTGAGAAGTTTGAAATCTCATACTGAAAAAAGCCGTTTTCTTTTAAAAAACGCAACATTAAACTAAATTGTTCGGATTGAACATCATCGTTTGGGGGTTTTAATTTTCCTATTCGTACGAAATGATTCAATGCCGTTTGCTTTTCAACGGTCAAACAATAGGCCGAAATATGTTGAATATTTAATGCTATTACCTGTTGTAAATGTTGTTTCCATTCTGGTAAAGTTAGATCGGGTAACCCATAAATTAAGTCTACGGAAATATTTTTACAACCTTCTTTTTTGAGTAGTTCAACGGCTTGAAAACCTTGATCTAAATTATGCGCTCGATTCATCCATTTTAAGTCGGAATCTTTGAAGGATTGAAGCCCGATTGAAATCCGATTTATTCCTGATTTATTCCAGAAAGAAGTTGATTCCAAAGTAACATCTTCTGGGTTTACTTCTAGCGTAATTTCAACTTGTTCTTTAAATTGAAATGATTGATGAATTATGTCTAAAATAGAATTTAATTCAATTTCTGTTAATAGACTCGGGGTTCCACCACCGAAGTATATTGTTTCAACTGGCTCCTTTAGTTCTTTACTACGAAGCTCAAGTTCAAGATTGATGGCTGCGATTAATTCCCCCCTATAATTTGAGAAGGTCGTTGAAAAATGGAAATCACAGTATGAGCAGCGTTTTCTACAAAATGGAATGTGAATGTAAATCCCGGCCAAACTTGTAATTATCTCGTTTTGATAAACTTCAAAACTTTTCGTTGATTTTCAGAAACAACTTCAACCAAATAAGTTCCTTGACTTAAGATGTTTGTATCAAATTGTACCAAGTTTGAAGAACTAGTTTTGGATAACAGACGTTGTCCGTTTATTGTATGAATTGAAACAACACTTTCTTTACTGCTTCCTGTTTGGATATTAATCAGTCCTTCCGCAATCGGATTAGGCCACAAAGAAACGATACCATTTGAATTCAATTCCAAGCCAGCTGTCCCAATACAAAACTGCAAAGTGGTTTGATCTCCAAAATCCGCTTGAGATTCAGGCAAAGCCGCTAAGGTATCTCCTTGAAAGACAATGGAAACACTTCCATCTTGGCTGCAGAAAAATCCTCCTAATAATCCATCTCCATAGCTGTCCATGATATAATAGGTGTAACAACCATCATTCAAACACCATGGTTCAATTGAAACTGGTCCCGGCTCATCATCTGGATAACCTGAACCAGCATAAATAGCAGTTGATGAGGCATCCTGTAATTCCCATGTTGTTTCAGAACCGTAACAGTCCAACGCTAAATTCAATTGAACAGAATTACCTCCTATTACAACATTAAAAGCCGAAGAAACTGAATTATTATTATTGTTTTCATCGACTAATCCTGCGTTTGGATTAGAAACAGTGGCTGAAAAAGTATGATTTCCAGCAGTTAATGACGAAGTTGGCAATGAAACTAGCGTTGATTGCCATTGAGCTAAAGTCCCAGTCCAATTAAATGTTTGGTTTTGAGTCCCGTCGAAACCATAGTTTATCTCTAGTGCGGTTAAGGTTTCTGACCCATTATTTTGTATGGTAACTTTTGGAGACACATCAGCGCCACAGAAAGTTCCAGATACTCCCTGAGGATTGGCAACTCCTGGGTCTACAGCAACGGGTGTGGCATTACTCGGGTCAAATCCATCGATAAATTCTGCTCCTGAGTTATTCGGATCAAGCCAAAATTTCAATTGATTTGTACTAGTGGAATTTGCGGGTTCCCAAGAGCTACGAACGCGACCATAATAATCAGGAGAGCTTAAATTACTACATGAAGCACCACCACCCCATAGTTGACCAATAATTCGGTGATTTTGATCAAACAAAGGAGAACCTGATGAACCTCCTTCGGTTGTTGTATTTCGATCCCATTCAACAGTCCAAGTGGAATTTGCCTCTGTTGACCCCATTCCTTGACTTGAAACCGCGGGAGCATCATCAAATGAAATTTTCTTGATGTCACCTGATGGATGGTGAATAGAAACAGAAGAAGTTGGCGGTGCATCTCCGTTATTCCAACCTGAAAAATAAGGATTGTAATTCAAAGGAACTGTATTCCCCTGTAATCCACCTGTAATTTCTACTAAACAAAAATCAGATGGCGTTCTTCTGGATCTTAAAACCGATCCACTCAATGATTGAAAAGTTGGTGACGCAGCAGGATTATTGCAATCAGCGGCTTGCCAATTGAATCGAAAAATCCAGTTTGTTGGATCTGAATAACAATGATTTGCTGTTAATACGTATGGTTTCCCATCGTTTAATGTGTTATTTATCAACGCCCCAGAACAAAATCCATTACTTCCAGAAACAAGCATGACTGCACTGTTTCGTTGCTGTTGCCAAGGCAAACCATCCGCACAATTCACATTCATATTACAAGAGCCTGAGCCACCAAATGCTTTTTCTTGAAATTCATCGGCCGTTCGATAACCATGAGTAACCGTTGAAATCTGAACGTTACCTAAATCATTGCCTTTTTTTACATAATATTCAACAATTGCTGTGTTTCCGGGAATTAACTCTGTTCCCAATTGACCATTATAAATGTGATTTGCAGTGAACTTTCCTAAAATGAAATCTTTTGAATCATTGTAAACATACAATTCATTTCCTTGCGGAATAATTGTGTTTGAAAAAGTTAGATTTACAGTTAAAGCTTTCTCACAATTTACCTTCATCAACCAAATTTTATCTCCATTGGGCAAATTAACCCAAGTACCGCTATTGTTTAAATCTAAACTTGTATGGTTGTTAAAACCAAATCTCCAAGGTGCTGCCCCTGTATTATCAACCAGAGCATCTTCCGCTCGTAATTCTTCCAAGTTAGGCTCAGAAAAACTACGATAATCAATGTTTTGAGTATAATTTTTTTGCTTCAATCCTTTTGGAATTCCACCATTCCCTTGGATTTGAGAAAGAACAATTCCTGTTGCAAAAAATAGAGAAATGCTTAATAATAGTTTCATAATTTAATTTGAATAACGTTTAATACTACAACCTTTAGGAGGGGTTGCGGAAGGTTTTATTTTTTTTCCTTGACTCAGCGCGTTAATTGCATTTATAAGATAAGGGATTTCCTCTTTTCTTTTGTTATCCCAAATGTTATCAATGGATCCAGAGTACACTAATTTCAATTCTTCATTAAATAGAAAAACATGAGGGGTCGTTTTCGCACCAAAAGCATTGGCTAAAACAGATTTCTCATCCAATAAATAGGGCATTTGATATCCTTTTTCTTCTGCATGTTTTCTCATTTGGTTTTCAGAATCTACGCCTTCACTTATACC
>JBEIKF010000226.1:0-3928 GCA_040379905.1 Crocinitomicaceae bacterium | reverse complement strand
CTGATTTATTGTCAATCATCAATTGTCTGTTGTAATAATTGATGTGTTCAAGAATGCCAAAAACGTTTGCAAAAACAGCCCAAATTAATAAGTTATCGGCTTTTATAATCTAGTCGGTTATGAATAACTGAATGACGAAAACAAAAGGTATTAAACCAATTAAGATCAAATTCACTTTTTTAGATTTTCTGAAAAACAATAAGTTCTTGTTTTGATCAAATGAATTACCCTGTAAACTTTTAAGCTTTAATTTAAAATAATGTTGGCCTTGGAACAAGATAAAAATACAAAGGATCAATCCATACAACGGAAATAAAATATCGAGTGGTGAGTGATTAAAAAGAAGATAAATTGCAATCGCAGGAAAAGTAAAAAACGCATGCGACCTTTCCATAATATAGGTTTTATTCAATCGTTGAATTAATTCATTTTTACTCATTTTTTAATAAAATATTTTGATCAGAATGGTGGAACTTAAGATTTATCTTATCAAATGAATGAATCCATGCCCAATTTGACCAGATTTCGTCTTAAACTTATATGTATATACCCCGTCATACAGATCTCTACCTGAGGTATCCTTACCATTCCAATTGTTCTGATAATTTGTTGAAGAGAAAACAATATTTCCCCAGCGGTTTAGAATCAAAACTTCAGTGTTTTCAGGTAGATTTTTTATTTCAAAAACATCATTGGCCCCATCCGAATTTGGGGTTATAACATTTGGGAATTCAAATGGTAAAGTGGGTGTTACCGTATCGGGACAATCAAACAAGGTAATGTTTTGCGTAATCGTATCTGTATAACAATTAAACTCAACGATGGCGGTGATTTGATAAGAAGCTAAATCAGAAAACTCATGGGTTGGATTTATGGATGTTGAGGTATTACTTACACCTGAACTTGGGTCTCCGAAATTCCAACTTATTTGATTGATTGGTGAAGATGTTGCTATCGAGAAAGATATATTGCTTTGCAAACATGAGTCGGGAGAAAATGTAATGGATGGACTTGAAAAATTTCGTTCGTGAACGCGTGCTGGTAATCCTAACATGCACAATCCGTTAAGAGTAACGGCATTACTGGTGTAATCACAAAACGAACTATTTGGTGAGTTGATGGCATCTAAAACATTACTTCCTCCGATAGCTACGTACAATTTTCCGTCTTGTCCTTCCTCAATTTGAAACGTTGGATCACTCGGTGTGGCAACTAAAGTATGCGATGAAGCAATATTTATGGAGTCATAATTTGTTAATTTCAACTGATAGACTGAAATGTTGTTGGTATAATAAAACATGCTCCCATCAGGTGAAAAACTACATCCGTATTTGCGAATTGGTGAGCCAGGTGTATTGTCTGTTACTTCTACTGTTATGGGATCAAATAATTGGCCGGTTGCAGTATCAAATGAATAAAAATCGATTAATTTACTATCATCGATAGGCATGGCAATTCTGTTTCCTGCTCGATTCGCTTTCATAGAACCATAAAAAGGCATTCTCGGATCGAAATTAGAATTTGCTCCCAACAAAGCTGTTCCAACGTTGCTGGAAACTGGAGTGGGATCAACACCGCAACCATCAACTTTATAGGCTAAAAATTGATCACTTTCTTTTTTATGCACGATTACCCAATAACCTCGAATTGCCTCACTTCGTACAACGGTCATTTTTTCTGATAGAAAATCAGTGAGAAAAATATTCTTTTGCGAAGGATCAACATCGCCTAATCCATTATTGAGTGTCATATCAACCACCGTATATCTTAAACCGTTATCCAATGGTGGATTATCATACTCCAGATCGTCCAATGTGAATATGTAATACTTTTTAGGATCTTCAGGAAATGGAACAATTACAGGTCCTTGTGTGCACGATTGGAAAGCGCCTCCAAATAAATTAAATCCATTTGGCATCGTTTGATGATTTGGAGTCCAAACACTTGTTCCATCTGTGTAAAAAAGCAATTGTCCAGTTAACTCATCCGAAACCGATGCGCATTGTTCAGGACTATATATAGCCGATGAAGTCATTCCATTGGGTTGTGCACCAGAAAAATCCACCATACAATTGAAACCAAAATTCCAATAATTGTTTTGTAATTGCGCAGAAACAAAATACGTTTGAATTATCAAACTGATTACTACAAAAATGAAAGTTCTATTTTTATGAAGCATATTTTTTATCGTATTAAAGTAACAAATCCATGTCCTACCTTTCCGTCTTGGGTTTTAAATTTGTAGGTGTACACCCCATCAACTAGTTCCTTACCTGAATTATCCTTGCCTTCCCAATTATTTTGGTAATTATCTGATGAGAACACGATATTTCCCCAACGGTTTAGAATTAGAACTTCGGTATTTTCTGGTAAATTTTGAATTTCAAAAATAACATTGGTTCCATCTGAATTTGGGGTGATTACATTTGGAAATTCAAAATTTGGTTGGGGTAGAGGTAGAACATTTACGAAAAGTGATTTTTTAATATTCATTGATCAGCACTTTTTTTATATTATTCTTTCACAATTCGATAAACTTGATCTTCATTTTGATCAACTGTTAATAAATATACCCCACCAGAAATGAACGTAAAATCAATCACCTCATTTTCTCTAGTGAATTTTCCCATCAATATTTTCTTTCCTTGAATATCACTAACAATATAATCAGATCCAATAAGCTCATTTGAAATTGATACATTCAAATAATCAGCAACAACATTTGGATAAAAACTTATTTCCTTTTCTGAATTTACAGCACTATCCTCAATCAACGATGCTTGCAGCTCACCTCGATATGCTCGAATTTCATTTCCTACGCCGCAAATAACAAGTGTTCCGTCCCAACCAATTAACGGACCCCCGATATAGACATTTGTAATAGGTGTTTGCCAACGCAGCGTTAAGTCGGCATTGAACGAGAAAAAAGCCCCATCTGAAAAGCCCCCATTGGTTACATTGACAATGCCAGCAGCATCAATGCTCATTCTTGGATAAGACGCATTTCCGTACAATATAACTTGAGAGCTGTCTGTAATAGTTCCAGTCACAGGATCAATTCTAATCACTTTTCCGCTTCGACAGTAGGAGTATACAGATCCATCCAGTCCAATTCCAGAAGACGAGAAAGGAATGTAATGAATGGGAACACTCCAGTTTTGAGAAAATCCAGCGCCATTATCCGTAAAAGAATAAAGTGAATCTGTTATCGGATTATTTTGAGATCTTGGGAGGTAAATTGTGCCGTCATTTCCTAAAAAAAGTGCTTGCTGCTGAACAAGTCCATTGTCAATCGCATCTGTTTTGTATAGCAGTTGACCATCTAAAGCATCAAAAGCTGCTACCTTTAACTGAGAAAGGTCATTGATAATCCCATAAATTTTTGATCCGTAAACTGCTAACTCAGCTCCGTCGCCATATGCAAGCCTGGAGGTTTGCCAAACGGTTGATCCATCAACTTTATTTATGCGCATGACAGAATTTGTATTTCCGACAATCAAATCCCCATTATCCAAAAAGTTAAGACCTTCAACGGATTGCTCGTCAATTAAACTATCTGATTTCCAAATCATCGATCCGTCTATCGCATTTAAAGCATACAAATACGAAGCATTACTATTGCCTGATCGCGAGGCGTAAACAACTCCATTTTTTATTCCTGATATGCGATTTTGCCAGTCTGAGTTTGGAAAATCTATTGGTAAATTCTTAGTCCAAAGCGTATCGCCATTTCGAATATCCATCATAACGATTCTACTTCCGTTCAAGAAATTACTTGAATTTGTAATTCGAACAGCCGCAAGATAAATGCTGTCACTAACAGGCGTTCGGGCAATAGTTGATGGCAGACCTCCTGACCAAAGCAGATTTTCGCTCGTAGGACCATATTCATTTGTTGAACCATTTCTCAATGAATTTCCACCAGTTG
>JBEIKF010000225.1:0-3931 GCA_040379905.1 Crocinitomicaceae bacterium | reverse complement strand
GCAGAAATTGTAGGAGTCGCAGGAGCTGCATTTACAATAACTGTTATTGCAACTCGTGGACTTTCATCTCCAGCTGCATTTTTTTGACTTACATAGTATGTAAATGTTCCTGCTGTTGATGTATTTGGAGTTGGAGCTGTTGTAGATGAAGTTCCTCCTGTAGAAACAGTATTCCAAGCTAATGTGTTCCCAGTTGAAGCTGTTGCTGATAATTGTGTTGCAGTCGCTCCCTGACAATAAGTAAATGAAGTAGTAGCAACAGTTGGAGCAGCTATACTGAAGAATTTAGGGTCGATAAAGTTTGCACCTGAAGCAGCAACTGATCCATTTGCTAATCGAGCATCAGGAGTTGTTCCCATTGCGGTAAAAATATTTACCCAATTTACTTGAGCTAAAGTAGAAGTTGAATCATTATTGTCGGTTCCCCACCATGATTGGTACCAAGTTGCAGTAGCTGGAGATGCGACTTGAGTATTTGTATTATTCGTTGACCATGAAGGTGTTGCAAAATTTGTTAGAATATTATTGGCAAATACCAACGTATCGCCATTTAAGTTGTTTACAGTTGAAGCTGCTTCAATAAACAATCCCTTTTCAAATCCAGTAGCAATTGAATTAAATACACTTGTTGCTGTATTTCTTCTTAAACGAAATGCACGTTCGTGTTTTTCTCCAGTTGGCAAAGTAACAGTTCCATTTCCTTTTGCTCCAACCAATGTTATGTTAGAAAAAATTGGACGTGTTTTTGGTTGAGCTGTTGAACCCGCTGCATCATTATCTGATTCAAAACCATTTGAATCTCCCGCACCATCAGAAAGATCTTTATCGCGAATAATTAAACCGAACTGGACTTTTCCACGGAAACCAAAATCGGTATCAAAATCATCATCAACCGCTCTATATGAAATAAGGTGTTTACAATTAACAGTACCACCAAACCATTCGAAAGAATCATCACCGCATAGAGTTACTTGAACATAATCTACAGTGGTTGCTGAACCAACTGAACCAAATGTTAATCCATTAATTTCTTTATTCAACTCCAATGCAATCCCTGCAAATTCAATTCGGACGTATTTAATCGAACCTGAATTATCAGTATCAAATGAACCACCATATTGTGTGTCTGTTGTTGGGGCAATACCTTCAATATTTGCAACTCCTCCCGGTTGATTATTTTTTGCCAAACCTAAGATTACAACACCACCCCAATCTCCCGGGGCACGAAGCCCAACAGCTTGATTCGAGGTAAAGACAATCGGCTGGGAAGCAGTTCCATTGGCATTCAACTTTGCTCCTCTCGTTACGATTAGGGAACCTTGTGTTGCCTTGTCACCCAAAATTACTGTTCCTGGCTGAATTGTTAGTGTCGCGTTGTTCTTTACATAAACTTTGTTTTGAAGCAAAACCACACCAGACCAAGTTGTACTAGCAGTAATGTCTGCAGAAACCGTTAGGGTTGGAGTTGTAGGATATGCCGTAGTTTGCGGATCAAAATTTGACCAACCAGCAGTCCAATCCGTTGCCGGAGTGTTATCTGTTATCGGAAAGGCTCCCTTATAGGTTGTAGGGGTCCAAAAAGCATCTTGTGCATTGAGTGCAAACCCAAAACACAACGTGGCAATTAATGTGTAAATTTTTTTCATTTTTATAAATTTTTAACTGTACAAAGTTCCGTTGATAGTTTTTTGGATAAGTTACATCCTCCTTAAGTCTTTGTTAATTATTTATTAAGCGATAAAAACAATTTCTTAATATTGACAATTGATTAACCAGAAGCTTAAAAATTATATTTAAGGGATAACGAAACGGTTTGACCGAAAGTGATTTCTTGCCAAGCACTATCCATTCCTTTATCATATTTCTTATTTTTATTGATGTCTTGGAAATAAACTAAATCTTGAGCAAGGATGTCTTTCACGTTAAGTTTCAGTTCAAACTTTTTCTTAAATGTCTTGGAAATTTGAAAATCAATCACATTTCGTCCATTCTCCCAAACACTTGGTTCTTGAACACTACCAGCAATTGAGATCCGCTGCCCCACTAGATTGTATGATAGGTTAATGTTAAAGTCTTTTGGTCCTGCATAAAAAATACCAGCATTAATTAAATAAGGGGATTGTCCTTGAAGCGGTCTTCTAGCATCTGGATATTCTGCTTGACCGGCAATTGCACTTAAATCCATAACAGAGCGAATTAAAGCACCATTGAAATAAATGGTTATGTCTTTGAGGAATGAGGTAGAATCTTTTTTATTAAAAACTCCAAGGTTCATTCGGTATTCGATTTCTGCACCATAATTCACTACATCCCCCACATTGTCGAAATATAACTCAGGAGTCCCTGACGTTCCTGTTCGTAAGATTAATTCAATTGGGTTAAAGAACTCCTTATAGAATCCGGATACACTGATAATTTGACCTGCTCCAGGGAAATATTCAAATCGCAAATCATAATTGTTGATTTTGGCTCTTTTTAAATATGGATCACCCGTAGTAAGGTTATCATTCACAAAGTTGTAGAAAATAAATGGTGCTAATTCACGAAATTCAAGCCTTGAAACGGTTTTAGAATAACTTGCGCGGATATTAATCTTTTGTATAGGTGAATAGATTAAATTAACCGAAGGTAGCAAGTCAATAACGGTTGTGTCAATGTTTTGTGGGAGGTTCGAACCGAATTGAATGTATTTGAATACCTGGTTGTATGACTCTACTCGAGCCCCACCAACTAATCTCAATTTATCTCCAAACTTGCTATCGATTTGTGCAAAACCAGCATTTAAAAAAGAAGTCGCTTGATAACTATCATCTACATTTGTTCCTTCTTCTAATTTAAAGCCCCCTTTGCCATTTGCCATTAGACCCAAATTTTCTGGTGCAAATAATTTGTCTGGATCTAATAATAAGATTTCTGAATTAAAAGACCCAAATCCTGATGGATTGTATTGAGAAAACCCTAAATTACGCGCAGCAAAATTACGTGTCCTATATTGGTGCATACCACCAAGTTTGATTTCATTTTTTATTTTCCCAAACGAGAAAACTCTCGAAATGTCATATTTGGCATTTGAATTTTGTTCAGTTAATGTAGACCAAAACATATTACCTGCTCCTAAAGTCGTAATATCATCTGGTTGCATAATCGCAAAATATGGCTGTGTTGTATCTGTTTGCTGATAAACTGTTCTTCGGAGATTTGGTATGTCTCTTTTGATGTTACTAAAACCTAAAACCCAATTGAATTTATAGACAGATTTGATTTCATGCGCCCCAATTAACTGACCAGTGTAAAGATTATTTTGAGTATACCACATGTTTGTAGATCGCTCGTTAAAATTATTTCCAAGTATGTCACGCTTTCCTTGACGAACGTTTACTTTATCTTCAGAATTAACAGTGTATAGATTTTTAAATTGAATACTATTCTTCTTCCCAAATGAATATTTGAAATTTGCCATAGCATTGCTAATGACAGTGTTGCTAAAAACTGAATCTCTCAAGTCATTGGTCATAATAACACCGGCAGCTTGTTCTTCAAATTCTCTTCGAATAATCCGGTTTATTGAGTTGTTATTTTGATAACTATATGCTAAAACATATCCTAATTTACTAGAATCCTTAAAGTTCACAGTTCTACCCAAAGTATATTGCAAACTTAAATTGGGCAAGGCAACTCTGTTTTTAGTCGACCAGGATGTATTAATTAGTTTGGCTTGATCTGCTTTTTGAGCTGCTGACATTATATCGAAATCCGATGTGGATGCAACACCATCCGGAATACTCCTTCCTGCTGTGCCATAACCCAAGAAATCAGTAGATGTCCCCTCATAGGTTTTAAAGTTTTTGAAGGTGCTAATTGTATTGTAAGAAGTTGATATTTGAATATTTTGAAAATTATTTTCCTTCGGTTCAGTTGTATTTATATTGAT
>JBEIKF010000224.1:0-3962 GCA_040379905.1 Crocinitomicaceae bacterium | reverse complement strand
TCACTTTATGTTATTCAGCGACGAGCGTATTACGCTTGAAACTGAGATCAAAAGAGAGGTAGAAGAATTTGATGAAAGTTCTTTACACATGCGTCAGTTATTGAAAACCAAATTGGTTGATTTAGATCTGTCTGTGCGCGCTTTGAATTGTTTGAAAGCAGCAGATGTCGAAACACTTGGTGATTTAGTTTCTTATGCGAAATCTGATTTATTGAAATTCAGAAATTTTGGAAAGAAATCATTAACTGAACTAGAGGATCTAGTAGATAATAAAGGATTGACATTTGGAATGAATGTTGCAAAATATAAATTAGACAAAGATTAAGATTTAAATCATGAGACACGGTAATAAAGTAAATCACTTAGGTAGGAAAACGGGTCACAGAAAAGCGATGCTTTCTAATATGGCTTGCTCTTTAATCGAGCATAAGCAAATTACAACTACTTTGGCAAAAGCGAAAACCTTACGCGTTTTTGTTGAACCAATTTTGACAAAGTCAAAAACGGATTCTACGCATTCCCGAAGAGTTGTGTTTTCTTACTTGCAAAATAAGGATATCGTTTCTGAATTGTTCCGTGAGGTGGCTCCTAAAATTGCAGAGCGAAATGGAGGTTACACCCGTATTATCAGAACAGGAAACAGACTTGGAGATAATGCAGAAATGTGCTTAATCGAATTGGTTGATTTCAACGAAATTTACACCAATGACGGCGCGAAGAAAACAACAAGAAGATCGAGAAGAGGAGGAGCGAAAAAGACGGATTCTGTTCAAACTTCTGAAACAGTAATTGACGAAACAACTACTGAAGATGTAATCGAAGATGCAGTTGTTGTAGATGAAACTTCTACCGAAGCTACTGAATCTAATGAAGCAGAGTTGAACGAAGAATCGAATGAAATTGAATCATCAGATTCTGAACCTACAGAAACACAAGAGTCTTCTGAGGAATCATCTGAAGAAGAGAAGAATGAAGAATAAACGCTATCAACATAGTGTTAATAAAAAGGCAGTAAATTACTGCCTTTTTTTGTATTCAAAAGCCAATAATTTAACCTTACTTCATACTTTTGTAAATAAAATTTATGACTTCAGATAATGCAGCGCTTTTAATCCTAGAAGACGGAACAATTTTCAGAGGAATCAGTATAGGTAAAATTGGAATAACTGAAGGAGAAATAGCTTTTAATACGGGAATGACAGGTTATCAGGAAGTTTTTACAGATCCTTCTTATCTTGGTCAAATCCTCATCATGACAACTTCCCACATAGGAAACTATGGAACTCATCAAGAGGAAATTGAGTCAGAAGGTATAAAAATTGCCGGTTTGGTAACTAAGAAATTTTCCAATGGATACTCCAGACCCTCTGGAATTAAATCACTTCAAGATTTGATGGAGGAAAATAACACTGTTGGTATTTCAGATATCGATACCCGAGCTTTGGTCCGACATATCCGAAATAAAGGAGCTATGAATGCCATTATCTCCTCCGAGATTTTTGATGAAAATGATTTATTGGAACGAGTAAGAAAAATTCCATCGATGAGTGGAATGGAGCTCTCATCAAAAGTTTCCACGGATAAATCATACTTGATTGGAGAGGAGAATGCACCATATAAAGTCGCTTTAATTGATTTTGGTGTTAAAAAGAATATTATTAGATGTTTGACAGAACGAGGTTGTCAGGTAAAGGTATTTCCAATTGATACACGTTTAGAGGAAATAAATTCTTTTGCCCCAGATGGCTATATGCTTTCAAATGGACCTGGTGATCCTTCCGCCATGCCTAATAGCATTCAATTGGTAAAAGAAATTATTGATACGAATAAACCTGTTTTTGGGATTTGTCTTGGTCATCAAATTTTAGGATTAAGCCAAGGTTTGAAAACCGAAAAAATGTTCAATGGTCACAGAGGAATAAATCACCCAATTAAAAACTTAAAAACAGGAAAAGGTGAGATAACATCTCAAAATCATGGTTTTGTGATTTCAACAGAAAGCTTAGCAAATAGAAGTGATATCAGAGTAACCCACATTCATTTGAATGACAATACAATTGCAGGAATTGAACTATCAAATAAACCTGTTTTTTCTGTGCAATATCATCCGGAGGCATCTGCCGGCCCTCATGATTCTCGATACCTTTTTGATCAATTTATTGAAAATATGAACCGTTACAAAAATTAATTATGAGTTACATTTCGAAAATTCATGCAAGACAAATCTTAGATTCTCGTGGAAATCCAACGATCGAAGTTGATGTTATCACATCAAATGGTATTTTAGGTAGAGCGGCTGTTCCTTCTGGAGCATCTACTGGAATTCATGAAGCAGTTGAGTTGAGGGATGGTGATAAATCTGTATTCCTTGGTAAAGGAGTTTTGAAGGCAGTTCAAAATGTGAATACGATAATAAATGATGCGCTTAACGGAATGGATATTTTCGAGCAGAAAAAAATTGATAATACGATGTTGCAGTTAGACGGAACTGACAACAAATCTAATTTAGGCGCAAATGCAATTTTAGGAACTTCGTTAGCTGTTGCTCGCGCTGCTGCTCAGGAAACCAATCTTAGTTTATACCAATATGTCGGTGGAGTTGGGGCTGTAACCATGCCTGTACCCATGATGAATATCTTGAATGGTGGTTCACATGCAGACAATTTGATTGATATTCAAGAATTCATGGTGATGCCTTTTGGAGCAAGTTCATTTTCAGAAGGATTGCGCTGGGGAACTGAAGTTTTTCATCACTTGAAAAGCGTATTGAAGTCGAAAGGAATGTCTACAAATGTTGGTGATGAAGGTGGTTTTGCTCCGAATTTAGGTTCGAATGAAGAAGCAATTCAAGTTGTCATAGAAGCTGTTGAAAAAGCCGGATTTAAACCGGGTCATGATATGTTTATTGCATTAGACGCAGCTTCTTCAGAGTTTTATAAGGCTGATAACGGTGTTTATCACTTTGAATCAACTGGCGAAGATCGAACTTCTACCGAAATGGTTGCCTATTGGGAAGATTGGTGTAAGAAATATCCGATAATTTCCATTGAAGATGGCTTAGCAGAAGATGATTGGGCAGGGTGGAAGCTGGCAACAGAAAAACTTGGTTCATCTGTTCAATTGGTCGGAGATGACTTGTTTGTCACGAACTCAAAAAGACTTTCCAAAGGAATAAACGAAGGAATAGCAAATTCTATTTTAGTTAAAGTAAATCAAATTGGTTCGTTGACCGAAACGATTGAAGCTGTTAACTTAGCAACAAGAAATAGCTATACATCTGTAATGAGTCATCGCAGTGGTGAAACAGAAGACAGCACCATCGCGGATTTAGCTGTTGCATTAAATACAGGACAAATCAAAACAGGTTCAGCTTCACGAAGTGATCGCATGGCGAAATATAACCAACTTCTTAGAATAGAGGAAGAACTTGGAGAATCTGCCGTATATTTGGGTAAAGATTTTCGTTTCATTAAAAAATAATATCATGAAATATTTTGGAGTTATTTTTATTATTTTCCTTTCGTTTCAAGTTTTTTCGCAGTCTGGAAAGCAATATTTTGGTCAAGCATTAATTGAAATTAAGGATGAAAAAACTATTTCCTCTATTCAGTTAGAAGTTCGAAAAAACCCAAATGTGAAAGTTGCTCGCATTGATCCGTTGTCTGGTCAGATTTTATTGATTACAAATGAATTAGCCTCATGGAGTGAAAATGAATTCATTTCTATTTTTGGTGAGAATTCTTCAAAACTAAATTGTATTTTTATTGGAGTTTACGGGATAGATCATCTAAAAACATACCCATTTAAGGATTGTGAATAAAGCATTTAATCTGCGGGTTTATGCTTTAATCGTTAACGATAAAAATGAAATTTTACTTTCTGATGAGTATCGATTTGGAAAGTTCTTTACCAAGTTTCCGGGTGGAGGAGTAGAATTTGGAGAGGGAATCTTGGATGCGCTT
>JBEIKF010000223.1:0-3976 GCA_040379905.1 Crocinitomicaceae bacterium | reverse complement strand
TTGATTTCAAAGTAATTGAATTCAGTAAAGATGCTAAAAAGATTGTAGTTTCTCACACACGTACGTTTGAAGAAGGAGAAGACAAGCCAGCAGCTGCTGCCAAAGGCGGTAAGAAGTCTGCAGGATCTGCAACTGACCAAGCAGTAAAAGCAATCAATCAAAGTTCTGAAAAATCAACATTAGGTGATTTAGATGCACTTTCAGCATTGAAAGAAAAAATGGAAAAAGGAGAATAATTCCGATTTTCTAGAAATACAAAAAGAGGTTGTCAGAATTGGCAGCCTCTTTTTTTTGGTTCATAATGTGTTGAAAAAGTATCAATTCCCAATCAACTATAAAAAGAGTCACTTAGTTAAAATAACTAAATTTGCGTGTAACTAACAATGACAAACGAAGAACTAAAGGGAATTGTTAAGGATATTTTTGCTGCCTATCTCGAGCAAAATGGCCACCGAAAAACACCGGAACGCTTTGCCATACTTGCTGAAATTTACGATTATGAAGGGCATTTCGATATTGAGTCGCTCTACATTAAAATGAAAAACCACAATTATCGAGTTTCAAGAGCCACATTATACAACACCATCGATTTACTCTTAGCTTGTAACTTAGTTCGGAAACATCAATTTGGAAAAAACATCGCTCAATTTGAAAAGTCTCATGGATCAAAGCAACATGATCATGTAATTTGCACCGATACCGGTGAAGTGTTTGAATTTTGTGATCCGAGGATACAGCAAATCAAACAAACAATTGAAGAGCTATTTGGTGTTCAAGTACAACACCATTCTCTATACTTTTATGGCGTTAAATCTAATTCAAAATCGAAATGAGTTTTAGTTTAAATCAACACAATGTGGAGCAGTTGCTCGTCTTAGAAATGTCGGGAAAAATACTTTCTGATGGAGATTTAGAAACGGCCAAAGCATCACTTGACAAAATCACCAACTGGAACATCGTAATGGATTTAAGCAACTTAACTCACTCCAATTCAAGCGGTATTGCCTTTATGGTGAAAACCTTAACACGTTCTCGAATCAATAATGGTGATGTAGCCATGGTAAAACCGAATGCACAGCTCGCTAAGTTATTCGAAATCACAAAAATGCACGAAGTTTTCAGTATTTACGATTCAATGGAAGACGCTAAAAAACATTTCAATAAATAGAATTATCATACGTTATAATCACGAGTAAACGCATATTTTAAATGAAGGTAGATGTATTGTTAGGCCTACAATGGGGCGACGAAGGAAAAGGAAAAATTGTAGATGTTCTAACGCCAGAATACGACATTATTGCGCGTTTTCAAGGCGGTCCAAATGCTGGACATACGCTTGAATTCGAAGGGATTAAACACGTATTGCATACCATACCATCTGGAATTTTTCATTCGAATGTGATTAATTTGGTTGGAAACGGAGTTGTAATCGATCCCGTAATTTTCAAAGCTGAATTAGACAAACTTGCACCTTTTAATATTGATTTTGCGAAAAGATTATACATTTCCAAAAAAGCGCATTTGATTTTACCGACCCATCGTTTATTAGATGCGGCCTCAGAAAATGCCAAAGGGAAAAATAAAATTGGTTCAACTTTGAAAGGAATTGGACCAACATACATGGATAAAACGGGACGAAATGGTCTTCGCGTTGGAGATATTTTCTCGCCTAATTTTAAAGAAAAATACGATGCGCTAGTTGAAAAACACGTTGGAATGCTCAAGCATTACGAAGGTTTTGAGTATGATGTTAAAGCACATGAAGCCGCGTGGATGGAGGGAATTGAAGTTCTTCGCAGTTTGCACGCCGTTGATAGTGAGCACTACTTAAATAAAGCGCTGCTTGAAGGTAAAAAGGTATTGGCTGAAGGCGCACAAGGAACGATGTTGGATATCGATTTTGGCACTTACCCATTCGTTACTTCTTCGAATACGGTTACAGCTGGAACCTGCACTGGATTGGGAATTGCTCCAACACGCATTGGAAAAGTCATTGGGATTTTCAAAGCATACTGCACACGAGTTGGTAGTGGCCCCTTCCCTACTGAATTAGATGACGAAGTTGGAGAAGCAATTCGCAAAGAAGGCCGAGAATTTGGTGCGACAACAGGTAGACCGAGACGTTGCGGTTGGATTGATTTAGTGCAAATGCGCTACGCCATTATGATTAATGGAGTTACTGAACTTTCGATGATGAAAGCGGATGTGTTAAGTATTTTTGATTCAATTCAAGTTTGCACGCATTACTCGGTGAATGGCGAAAAAGTAACCGATTTTCCTTTTGATGTGAACGACCTGGATTATACACCAGTTTACGAATCATTACCAGGATGGAATTGTGACTTAACACAATTGGATGAATATTCTAAATCACCTGAAGCACTTAAAAAATATGTTTCTTATCTTGAAGAGAAATTACAAGTCCCAATTAAAGTCGTTTCTGTAGGTCCGGATAGAAAACAAACCCTTTTAAACGCTTGATTCAAACAAAACATATCCTTAAATGTGCGCTTTTCACAGGCGCATTTTTTTTAAGCGGGATTTTATTGAGTCAAAAAAACCTTTTACAACTGCTTCCTGGATCTGAAAAAATGTATTTCGATAAAAAGACAGGACTGCATCGCTTGGTAGGCTCCGTAAGTTTTAATTACCAAGGCAATACAATGTTTTGTGATTCAGCACATTATCAAGAAAAGAACAAAATCGTTCGAGCTTATGGAAACGTTCAAATTAGAAAAGATGATGTAAATTTATTTTGCGACTCTCTTTATTACGACGGAAGTGCCAAATATGCAAAGCTATGGGGTCACGTACGTGTGCGAGACAGCGAATACAAAATTACAACTGACTCGCTCGATTATGATGCAAAAAACGGGAAAGCTATTTACCGCAGATTTGGAACAATTGAATCCATTATTTCAGACGAAAAAATCACCAGTAGAACTGGATATTTCTATCCAAACAAGGGAAGTTTCTTCTTCAGTGGAAATGTCAACTACAAAAAAGAAAAATTAGCCATCACCACCGATACACTGCAGTTTTCTTATGAAAAGCAAACGAGCTATTTCTATGGGCCTACAAAAATTATAAATGATACGGTTACTATTCTTTGCAAAAAAGGCTGGTATAATGTCCAAAAAGAGGAAGGTGTTCTCTATCAAAAAGCAGAAATTATTCAGAAAAACTCACTCATTCGTGGAGATACGCTTTATTACAATGGTCAAAAACAAGCTTACGAAGGAAAAGGGAATGTCTTTTACAAAGACTATGAACAAAATATGGTTTTCCAAGGAAATCGCGCCTATTCAAGTAATGAAAAACACTATGCATATTTAACAGGAAAGGCCATGGCTTTCAAAGTCAAAGACAAAGACACGGTATATATTCACGCGGATTCGCTTCACCTTTATAGAGATACATTGAATCAAACGAAAGAAATAACTGGAAATAGAAATGTCAAGATTTACAACAAATCCATTCAGTGTGTTGCCGATTCTGCGTTTTATCTTCCGAATGAGAATTTGCTTTATTTACGGTCAAAACCAATTGTTTGGGCGCAAAATACTGAATTGAAAGGAACGAAAATGGATGTTTTTTTGAAAGACACTTTAGTCGAAAAAATTCTAGTTTCCGGAAATGCAAACGCGATTATGGAAGTTGATTCAGGCAATTATTACAACCAAATTGCAGGAAAGGATATGATCGCCTGGTTTGAAAACAATGAAGTTGTACGAACAGATGTGCAAGGAAACGCACACACCATCTATTTCCCTGAGGAAACTACTAAAACGGATTCTACATTTCAGAAAAAAAGGATGGGAATGAATCGTGTCGTCGCCTCTGATTTAAGAATTTACCTTGATAGTGGCGAAGTGAAAGGCATTACTTATTTCGATAAACCTGACGGAGTTTTCTACCCGATGAATCAAATAAAACAATCCGAACAATTCATCAATGGATTTTCATTGAATCCTGC
>JBEIKF010000222.1:0-3977 GCA_040379905.1 Crocinitomicaceae bacterium | reverse complement strand
GCAAGGAGGTGAATTAGCAATGAATGGACAAAAAACTCTTTTCTCGTTCTTAGAAAATTTGGGAACTCCAGTAATTGCAGCGGTGAATGGTTTTGCTCTTGGTGGCGGTTTGGAATTAGCGATGGCAGCTCATTTGCGTGTTGCGTCATCCAATGCCCGAATGGGATTACCTGAAGTTTCTTTAGGTGTTATTCCTGGATATGGAGGGACTCAAAGACTACCTCAGCTTATCGGGAAAGGCAAGGCTAACGAATTGATTTTCACAGCCGGAATGATAAAAGCAGATGAAGCATTGCAGTGGGGGTTGGTGAATTATGTGGTTGAGCAACCTGAACTTTTAACAAAATGCGAAGAAATCGCAACGAAAATTTTAGCGAATTCTCCAATGGCAATTCGTTCAGCAATTGCTTCAGTCAATGCTGGTTTTGAAGTTGGCGCAAACGGCTACGAAAAAGAAATTGAGGAATTTGGAAAGTGTTTTGGGACATCCGAATTTAAAGAGGGAACCACCGCGTTTTTAGAAAAAAGAAAACCAAATTTCAGGGCGTAAATGGCCAATCCCATCAAGCGTTTATTGGGTCAGACTGCCGTGTATGGACTTTCTTCCATTATTGGTCGTTTGTTGAATTATTTGCTTGTACCTCTTTACACCTATGTTTTCGCCGATCCTGCCGATTATGGTGTCGTTTCGGAGCTCTATGCGTGGGTTGCTTTTTTGATTGTTTTATTAACATTCGGAATGGAGACAGCCTATTTTCGGTTTCTACAGGAGAGCGAGGATAAAGACGCGCCTTTTTCAAACGCTTTTTTCGTTGTCGCCAGTGTTTGCGTTTTATTTTTCACCGTTCTTTTGACGTTTAATAATGAAATCGAGCAGCTGATAATTCTTGATGGACACAACGAATACATTCTTTTACTCGGGGCAATTGTCTGCATAGATGCAATCACAGCGCTTCCATTAGCGAAACTAAGAGCGGAAGAAAAAGCAATGCAATTTGCTGGAATTCAGTTTACTTCCATTGGCGTAAATATTATCTTGAACTTGACTTTCATGTTGGTTCTATTTGATAAAACGCGACCGGAAGAAGGTGTGCTTTTTATTTTAGCCGCGAACCTTTGCGCATCGGTTGTCAAGCCCTTATTGCTTTACAATCAATTTCGTAGAATAAAACTCGTCTTTAATTGGGGATTAGCGAAAACGATGTTGATTTACGCCGCGCCCTTGGTGATTGCTGGTTTCGCGGGAATTATCAATGAAACGCTGGATCGAATTTTATTGAAGCAAATTATTTACGACCCTCAAAACCCGAGTTCATTTCACGAAGCGGTTGCTCAAGTTGGAATTTACAGTGCTTGCTACAAATTGGCAATGCTCGTTACCATTCTTCTTCAAGCTTATCGGTATGCAGCGGAACCATTCTTCTTTTCTCAAATGAAAAACGAAGACCGCAATAAAATCTATGTGAACGTTATGAATTTGTTTATAGCGGTGGTTTGTTTGGTATTTCTAGTTGTTTCATTAAATATCGAGATTTTCAAACATTTCATTCAAAACGAAAGTTATTGGGCTGGATTATCAGTAGTTCCCATCTTGTTGATGGCGAATGTTTTTCTCGGAATTTACTACAATCAAAGCGTTTGGTATAAATTAAGTGGGAAAACCCAATTTGGGGCGTACATAGCGATTTTTGGCGCACTTGTTACAGTCTTTATTAATGTCATTTTCATTCCTAAGTTTGGATTTAAAGCTTGTGCTTGGGCAACATTGATTGTTTACTTTTTACAAATGATGGCTTCTTACTTTTTAGGGCAACGTTTTTATCCAATTCCTTACAACCAAAAAAAGTTTGCTCTTTATATTGGTGCTTCTCTGGCGTTGTTTTTCTTGGGAAATTTAGTTCAAACGGCATCCACTATTTTCAATTTGCTTTTCAATAATATTTTGATTGCCTCGTTCATCATGTTAGTCTACTTTCTTGAAAGAAAAGCACTTATCAAAAGTTAACTGTTTACAGAATAAATGAACTATTTACAATCATTTATGTTAAAATGATTAGTTTGGTGTAATTTTGAACAACCTTTATCGTATGCAATACAAAGCAGGACCACATTTATCTCAAATTGAAATTCCGAAGGATCTTCGTGAAAAGTTCAATTTTGATGATTTACCGCAAATTTCAACAGAGCTTCGCGATTACATTGTAGATGTTATTTCTGAAATTGGAAATAGTCACTTTGGTGCTAGCTTAGGAGTTGTGGAATTAACAGTGGCCTTGCATTATGTTTTCAATACGCCAGAAGACCAATTGGTTTGGGATGTTGGTCACCAAGCATACGGACACAAAATTTTAACAGGAAGAAGAGAGCGTTTTCATACGAATCGTTTGAAAGGCGGAATTTCTGGTTTTCCAAAGAGATCAGAAAGTGAATTCGACACTTTTGGAGTAGGACATTCATCCACTTCGATTTCTGCAGCATTGGGAATGGCTGTTGCAAATCGATACATGGGCGACCACAAAAAACAGCACATAGCCGTTATTGGTGATGGTGCGATGACAGCAGGCTTGGCTTTCGAAGGAATGAACCACGCAGGATTTGAAAAAGACGCTAATTTATTGGTGATTTTGAATGACAACTGCATGTCAATTGACCCAAATGTTGGCGCGTTAAAAGAATATTTAACAGACATTACCACATCTCACACCTACAACAAAGTGAAAGATGAAGTTTGGAAGTTGCTTGGTAAAGTTTCCAAATTCGGGCCAGATGCCCAAACGATTGCATCGAAAGTTTCGCATGCTTTGAAAGGAAGCTTATTAAAACAAAGTAATTTGTTCGAAGCCTTGAATTTCAGGTATTTTGGGCCAGTTGACGGACACGATGTAATCGGTTTAGCCAAAGTTTTGGAGGATTTAAAAGACATTCCCGGACCAAAAATTCTTCATTGCTTAACTAGAAAAGGTGCCGGATACAAGTTTTCGGAAGAAGGAAATCCAACCAAATGGCATGCTCCAGGTGTTTTCAATAAAGAAACAGGAGAAATAGTAAAAATTGTTCCGAAATCACCTCAGCCACCAAAATATCAGGATGTCTTTGGTCACACAATAGTTGAACTAGCTGAGGAAAACGATAAAGTTATGGGTGTAACTCCAGCTATGCCATCCGGATGTTCGTTGAATATCATGATGCAAGCGATGCCTGATCGTAGTTTTGATGTCGGAATTGCCGAACAACACGCCGTTACCTTCAGCGCAGGATTGGCTACACAAGGATTAGTTCCTTATTGCAACATCTATTCTTCGTTTATGCAGCGCGCTTTTGACCACGTTCTACACGATGTCGCGCTTCAAAATTTGAATGTTGTGTTTTGCCTAGATCGCGGTGGTCTTGTTGGCGCAGACGGAGCCACACACCATGGAGCTTATGATTTAGCTTATATGCGGATGATTCCAAATATGGTTGTTTCAGCACCAATGAACGAAGAGGAACTTAGAAACTTGATGTATACTGCTCAACTTGAAAATCAAGGGCCTTTCTCCATTCGATACCCTCGAGGAAACGGAGTAATGACTGAATGGAAAACACCATTTCGTGAAATCAAAGTAGGAACAGGAAGAAAAGTTACTAGTGGAAACGACGTTGCTATTTTAACCATTGGACATCCCGGTAATTTTGCTCAAGATGCAATTGCCGAGCTAAACCAACTCGGTGTTTCTGCAGCTCATTATGACATGCGTTTCGTTAAACCAATTGATGAAATGTTGCTTCACGAAGTATTTACCAAATTCAAAAAAGTAATTACAATCGAAGATGGCTGTATCATGGGAGGATTTGGATCTGCCGTTTTGGAATTCATGGTAGATCAGGGTTATTCAGCGCAAGTAATTCGTTTAGGAATACCCGATGAATACATCCACCATGGCAAACAAGAAGAGCTTTGGGCAGATTGTGGTTTCGATAAAAAAGCTATTATCGAG
>JBEIKF010000221.1:0-3978 GCA_040379905.1 Crocinitomicaceae bacterium | reverse complement strand
TTTTATCGAATACCAATGCAAAATACATCGTCACACATATCACTAAATAGGTGTTTTGACGAAGGGGTTTAAGTGGTAATACTTAGAAAAGGGTGATAATTTTAAAGTCAGGGTGTTTTTACCCAAACAAAAGATAAGTCTTTTACTCTATTTTCAAAATGAAAGAAAGATTTTATTGAATCGCTTTTTCAAGCAAATGTCCGAACCACCAACAATCTTCAAATGAATTATAAAGCGGCGCCGGAGCTACACGAATTACGTTTGGTTCGCGCCAATCTGCAACAACGCCTAAATCGCTCAGTGCGTCAAAAAGCGCTTTTCCTTGACCTAGTGCCATTATAGAAAGTTGCGCGCCTCGCTTTTTTTTATCTCTTGGAGTAATTAGTTCGAATGTACATTTTTCTTTGTTTCGCTCAGAAATGGAATCAATCACAAATTCCAAATAAGCCGTGATTAAATCTCGCTTTGTACCGATAGCATCCATTCCTGCTTCATCGAATATATCAACAGCTGCTAAATGAGCTGCCATTCCTAAAACAGGTGCATTACTTAACTGCCAACCTTCAGCACCTGGCATTGGTTGAAACCCAGGTTCCATTAGAAAGCGTTTTTCTTTGTTGTAACCCCACCATCCGGCAAATCTTGGTAAATCGGGATTATTGGCATGGCGTTCGTGAACAAACATTCCCGAAACTCCTCCTGGTGACGAATTCAAGTATTTATATCCACACCAAGCTGCGAAATCTACTCCCCACTCATTTAATTTCAAATTTATATTACCTGCTGCATGCGCTAAATCAAACCCAACAACAGCTCCCGCTTTATGCCCGGCTTTAGTGATGGTTTCCATATCAAAAAGTTGACCCGTGTAATAATTCACTCCGCCAAACATAACCAAAGCCAATTCATCTCCCAATTCTTCAATTTTTGATAGAATATCTTCAATCCGAATAAGTTGTTCACCTTCTCTTGGTGAGACTTCCACTAAATGCTCTGGAGATAATTCGTGAAATTTTACCTGAGACTCTAAAGCGTATTGATCACTCGGGAATGCCTTAGCCTCACATAGAATTTTCGTTCGCTTTCCTTGCGGTCTGTAAAAAGACACCATTAACAAGTGAAGATTTGTTGTCAATGAATGAGTAACAACTACTTCTATTGCTTTAGCGCCGACAATTCGAGCAACTTTTTCCGTTAAATTCTCGTGATAGGAATACCAAGGTCTTCTTGATAGAAAATGTCCCTCAACACCAAATTTCGCCCAATCTTCTAGCTCTTCTTGAATATACCTAGCTGTGGATTTCGGTTGTAGACCGAGCGAATTTCCAGTAAAGTACCGAACTTCATTTTTGTGAAAAGTAGGAAAATAAAATTTCTCACGAAATGAACGCAAGGAATCTGTTTGATCCAAGCTTTGGGCAAATGCCAAGGTATTTTCAAACTGCATAACGATGGATTATTGCTAAATTTGTGTTTTCGGTACAAATATAAACTTTTAAAAAATGATGCTACAACAAGGAATCGACCGATCAATATCCAATGAGTTGTTTCAAGAATCGAAAAACTATTTTCCGGGTGGTGTAAATTCACCAGTTCGTGCTTTTAAATCAGTTGGCGGAACTCCCTTATTTATAAAAAAAGGTGAGGGACCATACATTTGGGATGAGGACGGGAACAAGTTCATCGATTTTTGTTGTAGTTGGGGGCCATTGATTCTTGGTCATAACCACCCAGAAGTTTTTAATTCAATCGTTGAAACATTAAAAAATGGATCTAGTTTTGGCGCCCCTACGCGAAAAGAAAATGAATTGGCATCTTTTATTTTAGAGCGAATTCCATTCATTGATAAATTGCGATTTGTAAGTTCTGGAACCGAAGCAGTGATGTCTGCAATACGTTTGGCAAGAGGCTATACTGGTAAAAATAAGATTGTAAAATTCGATGGTTGCTACCATGGTCATGTTGATGCGCTTCTTGTAAATGCCGGTAGTGGACTTGCCACCTTTGGAACGTCATCAAGCGCAGGTGTGCCTGAAGCTTTTGCTCAAGAAACGCTGGTTTTACCTCTGAATGATATAGAAGCTTTGAAGTCTTGTTTCGAGTCATATGGCGGTGATATAGCCTGTGTAATCATTGAGCCAATTCCGGCAAACAATGGATTGTTGTTACAAGATAATTCGTTTTTAAACGGTTTAAGGGCTTTGTGTAATGAGTTCAACATACTTTTAATTTTTGATGAAGTTATTTCGGGATTTCGTGTTGCTTTTGGTGGCGCTTCAGAATTGTATGGCATTTATCCGGATATCGTTACCTACGGTAAAATCATTGGAGGCGGCTTGCCGGTTGGTGCTTACGGAGCAAGAAAAGAAATTATGCAATGTGTTTCACCTGATGGGCCTGTTTATCAAGCAGGTACACTTTCCGGGAATCCAGTAGCGATGGCTGCAGGGCTCGCACAATTAAAAGAATGCTCTACAGATATTTTTTACCGAGAATTAGCGAGTAAAACAACTGAATTCATCGAAGACATCAACACTTTTTGTGCTGAAAATTCATACCCACTAGAATTGGTATCAATAGGCTCAATTTTTTGGTTCTCATTCAATGGTAAAAAACGGATTTTAAGTTCAAGTCAAATTGATCCTGATATGAACTCTTTTAATAAACTACACCATTATTTATTGAATCAGGGTGTCTATTTAGGACCAAGTGGATATGAAGTCGGATTTATTTCAAGTAAACACGATAAAACAACCCTTAATATAGCCGCTCAAAAAATCAAAGAAGGTATAAAAACCCTTTTCTAATGAACTTTAAAAGGGTCTTATTGTTAATATGACAAAAAGATGGTTACCGAGAGATTAAATCAGTAACTTTGTTTAATGACTTTAACTGTTTTAAAGTCAAAATATTAACCGATTTACTACTTTGATTATGCAGCACAAAGGTGAAATCCTAGAAAAAGCAGTGAGGGAAAGCGGCATGCCGTTGACCAAGCTGACTAAAAAATTAAACAAAAGCAGACGTTGGATTTACAACGCTTTTGAAAACCCCAATGTTTCCATAGACTATATTTTGGAAATTGGTAAAATTATCCATCACGATTTTTCTGAAGATATCGCAGAACTAAAAAAATATCGCACGATGGCAACATTTATGCATCTTGAAAACGTCTCTGAAACAGATAATAACGAGAAGCAAGGACAAGATTATTGGAAAAACAAATATTTGAAATTGTTGGAGAAATATAACCAACTTTTAGAGAGGGGTCTTTAATAACTTAAATCAGAGTATTTCTTTGTAGCTTTGAGCCATGATTTTAATCACTGGTGCGACTGGTTTATTGGGTAGTCATTTGCTTATTGAGCTTACTCAATTTCACTCTAAAATCAGAGCCAGTTACCGCAACAAATTAAAGATAAATCAAGTTGAGAAGTTATTTCAATTTTACTTCAAATCTCAATCAAATGAGTTTTTTGCTAAAATTGAATGGGTAAAGTGTGATTTGTTGAACCTATCACAACTTGAAGAATTATTTTACGGTATTGAATTCGTTTACCACTGCTCCGGAAAAGTTTCATTCTATAAATCAGATTTCAATGCTTGTTTTCGAAATAATCGAGATGTAACAGCGAATATTGTAAATTTCTGCCTTAATTCAAACGTCAAAAAACTTTGTTATGTTAGTTCAACAGCTGCAATTGGAACTAATCTTTCTGATCTAACTTCAGAGTCAGATAAATGGGAAAATGGAAAGACAATTAGTGGTTATTCGGTATCAAAATTTTCAGCTGAAAAAGAAGTTTGGCGCGGAATCGAAGAAGGATTGAATGCCGTCATAATTAACCCATGTGTAATCCTTGGACCTGGTGATTGGGATGAGTCTTCTCTAACGATTTTCAAAACAGCGGAAAAAGGAATTTCATTTTACCCAAGTGGAAGAAACGCAATTGTAGACGCAAGAGATGTCGCGAAATC